>NZ_PNDJ01000040.1:0-72244 GCF_005887255.1 Pseudoalteromonas sp. S1609
ACCAACTGAGCTAAGGGGGAAGCGTCTTGCCTTTCAACGGGGCGAAATATTAATGACCGCATAGCAAAGTGTCAACATATAAAAGATCATAAATTCAAAAAAGAGGTCTATTCGTTGTTTTTATGTGCAATCTGCGCGTTTTATAACACTATTTAAGTAAAGCGCAGTGATATTGTTTTACAAAAACAGCGTAATATTTGAATCAAGAGAGTAATTTTAGCTAATAAAACTTGCCGTAAAATTAAATAAAGTAGCTTTTAGTGATAAAAAACTGTTCTATTTCCTATATTTTTACAAAGTCTAAATAAACGTATTTAAAATAAATACCTCACTTTTATTTTGTATCGTTAAAGTTTGTTGAACTGAATCTTAATCAAAGACGTATATTTATTTTAAATATTGATTAAAACCTAATAATTTTAGAACTGCCATGGAGCTGTATAAAAATAAAGCAATCAAAGGCTTGGCTATTTATTCAGCACAAATGTGGATTTGCATTAAATAAACAAATAATCCCATATCAAAGCGTTACTGTAACTAACAGATCTAAATGATAAACAGGGAATAGATAAGAATAGATGGGAAAACGCGGGAGAAATAAGGGTTTAAGCCCAGTTTAAGTAAAATTAAGTGCGATCTTAAAAAGTGCGAAAAAATGATAATGTAAAGCGCGAAACCGTGATAAACACGGCTTAAATAGATAAATCAAAAAATTAGCTCAGCTTTTACAATTTTACCTAGAAGCCCCAAAGTTTTCAAAACATAACCCGATTCTGTTTCGCCACCTTCAACGTTAAAGACTAGATCTTTACGCTCAATGCTATCAAATACCAATTTAAGCTTTGTTGCTGTCAGTACCAGCTTTGCAGCGAAGTGCTCACCGTTCATCGGGTTTAAAAAAGCATACATGCTATTTGCATCAATAGATTTTGAGTTTGTATTGACAAAAATAGTTGCCCCAAGAGGTATAAGCTTGTGTGAAGCCTCAGTGATTTTTACTTGCATCAGTTCACTTACTGCGTTGTAAGTCATGTTTGGCTCATTAACTGACTTGATTTCGTAGTAGCCTCTATCACCTGGCTTTAAAGCCTTTAACGCCTTGTTGATAGCGTCCTCAGAAGCCTTAGAGTCTTCTAGGCGCTTAATTAACATCTCATCTAGCGGCACATCAACCAATGCCGCAAACTCAACTAAGTAATCAAATGGAGGATCGCGACTGTCTTCGTATTTAGATTGAGTATTTCTATGCACCCCCGTGCGCTCGGCAACCGTGCCTATATCTAAGAACACCCGTTCTCTTAGCGCTTTTAGATATTTATTGAATGTAGCCATAAAGCTCAATTGCTCTGTTCGGATGATGGATATAATTATATTTAATCACACAAGCGAGTGCATGCAAAATAAAAATTTAAATCCCCTTGTTTTCCTAACCGCGATCCTTTCGCACTTCAAAGCGCGAAGTGCGATCCATCAAATACTAACACCAAAAAAAAATAAATTATTAGTTAAATCAATCGTTTGATTTGCATGCACACTAAAGTGTGCAGATAAATGTTGCATTCACATTTATGTGTGCGTATCTTTGTGTGCATGAACACAAAATACACACGTAGGGGTGCATTGGATGGATGAGTTAGAAAGTCCAGGTTGGACGGTAACAGAAATAAAATCAGCGTTAGAAACCGAGGGTTGGTCATGTCGCCAGCTCTCATTTAGTCGGGGTTATGAGTCGAATGCAGTGCAAAACGCATTACACAGACCGTACCCCGCAGCTGAAAAGATTATAGCTGAAACGCTTGGCGTAAGTGCCCGTGAAATATGGCCTGAGCGCTATGGTGTTGACGGCAAGCCTAACCGCAAGGCTGGGCGTCGCAAGCTTAAAAGGGGTGAATAATGGAACTATACACAGCACACCAAATAGCTGGTTATATGCTTGTAAATAAGCGCAGTATTCAGATAAGAGCTAAAAGCGAAAACTGGCCTTTTACAGAGGTTAAAGGTAGAGGCGGAAAAGTGCGCAAATATGCACTTGCTGATCTTCCTGCACACATTAGTGTGCAAGTTAAAGAGGCCTTAATCAAAGAAACAAATAGCCCAGCAGCACAAAGCGGCAAAGTATACTTAAGCGTAAATGAACAAACTGAACGCCTTAAAAACTCAGAAATAACAGAGCTTAAAGACCAAAACCTAAAGCAGCTTGCGGCACTGGAAAGTATTCCACCCAAGGCAAGTGCGAAATGCTGGGTTTTAAAAGAGGCAGAAAGCTTTGTAAGTGCGAACAACCTAGCCAAAGTTGCAGGGTTTGACCTATATAGCGAGCGCTATAACAAAGGTCTAATCGACGTACCTGTAGAATATAGAAGTTTAATTCCATCAGTATCGCGCATTACATTAATACGCTGGCAAAAAACCGTAGCTGAAAAAGGCATAGCAGGGCTAGCTTTAAAGCCAAAGCGTACCGGCAAATCAATCATCGACTCAGACAAAGAGCTAGCCGATTTTTGCATAGCCATGATCTACGAATACCCACACGTAAAAGCCACCCAAATAAAAGAGGGCTTAATTGCTCGTTTTTATCAAGTAGGTAAATCGTTACCAGCAGAAACCACAATCCGCGATTGGCTAACACGTTGGAAGCGCGAAAACAGCGCACTTTATACCAAAATGGCAAACCCAGATGCTTGGAAAAACAAGTATATGAGCGCCATGGGTAAAATGGACGAAAACGTAAAACGTCTTAATCAATTATGGGAATTCGATTCAACCCCATCAGACGTAATGCTAACCGATGGCCGCTACTCACTAATCGGAATTATCGACGTATTTAGCCGCCGTGCAAAAGTGGTTATTCACCCAACCAGTGACAGCACCGGTATCTGTTTAGTTATCCGTAAAGCAATACTCGATTGGGGCATACCCGAAATAGCCCGCACCGATAACGGTAAAGACTACACCTCAATACA
Source organism: Pseudoalteromonas sp. S1609 (assembly GCF_005887255.1). Classification (GTDB taxonomy): domain Bacteria; phylum Pseudomonadota; class Gammaproteobacteria; order Enterobacterales; family Alteromonadaceae; genus Pseudoalteromonas. Next base: position 2,964 of record NZ_PNDJ01000040.1, read on the forward strand.
AATCAAAAGTGTGTTTGACGCGCTCGACATAAAGCACGAAACAACACGCCCGTTTTCAGGTGAAGAAAAGCCCTACATAGAGCGCTTTTTCAAAACGTTCTCGCACGATATAGCCGAGCTATTAACCGGTTACATAGGTCACAACGTGTCAGAACGCCAAGCAATAGAAGCGCGCAAAACCTTTGCACAGCGCCTATTAGCAAAGCAGGGCGGTGATAAATCAGCTATCGAAATCAACATGACTGCGCAGCAGCTGCAAGAGTTCGTAGATAACTGGATAGACAACCGTTACCACCACAAGCCACATAGCAACATAGGCAACAAAACACCATTCGATTTATTCGCAGCAAGTCGCGACCAAATCAAAGTGATCAAAGACGAGCGTTTGCTTGATGTAATGCTACAGCCAATACCATCAAATCGTGGTTTACGCATGGTAGGTAAAGAGGGCATTAAACTAAGTGGCGGGTTCTATATTGCCCCAGAACTGGGCGCAATCGTAGGCGATGAAGTGCTATGCAAATGGGACCCTAAAAACGTAGGCCGTATTTACGTATTTAATCGCATGAATAACGAGTTTATCTGTATCGCAGTAGACCACGAAATTCAATCAGCAGGCATGACACGTCAAGACGTAGCACACCATGCAAAACGCAGCCAATCAGCCGAAACATCACGCAAGCTTAAAGAGCTTAAAAAGACCGCTAAAAGCGTCAACGTTTCAGACATAGCAAACGAAGTGCTAGGGCATTACACAACCCAAAACAAAGCGCTTGCAACACTGCCTAAACAGTCGGTTGAACACACCAACGTCATAACGCAGTCAGCTACAAAAGCGCTCGACAGCAAGCCAGCAGTCGGCTTTAGCGACGAGCAATTAAGCGAATTTGAAAAACGCCGTAAGCAGTTAGAAATTGAAACCGCCATAGCAAACGTCAACCCAACGCCGCTATTCGACAACCCACAAAGCAAAGCCATGTTTCATAAAAAACAACGCCTAACAAATCAGTTAAGCGAAGTAGATGCAACCTGGTTAAACACATGGGAGCAAAACAATCGCGCATCATCAAAACGCCTAGACGACCTACTAAGCGACATGAACGCAGCACCCGCTGCACCAACTCAATTACATAAATAGTAAAAGGAAAAACCATGAAAACTAAAATAGCAATCGTAAGCAACGTAGTAGCTACACAAATGATGGTAGAAGCCCTAAACCAACGCGCGCATGGCGTACCAGGCATTGGCCTAATCTACGGCGATCCAGGTCTTGGTAAAACCACCGCAACAGCATGGTTGGTTAATCGTTGCGACGGCATCTACATACGTGCCACATCAGGAATGACATTAGCGCAGCTTTTACGCCAAATAGTTAAAGAGCTAAGCGGCCCAGACATTTACACCCGTGAAGCCATGCTTAACTACATCATAGAGCACATGGCAATACACAATCGCCCACTGTTTATAGACGAAGCCGACTACCTACTAAACGACAAAAACACACTCGAAATCGTGCGCGATATACACGACCTAACTAACTGCCCAGTAGTACTTATTGGTATGGAATCAGTGCGCCGCAAATTACAGCGTCACCGTCAATTTTATAACCGTATATCAGAATGGTTAGAGTTTCAGCCAACCCAGCGCGAAGACCTGCAAATTATCGTCAACGCAGTCATAGAGCCAACGCTCACAATACAAGACGACCTACTAAGCCAGTTGCTCAGCGACACCGACGGCGAAGTGCGTCGCATCATCACAGGGCTATCAAAAATAGAAGCCTTTGCACTGGCAAACGGCCTAACCAGTATCGACCTACAGCAGTGGGGTTCTAAAGAATTTTTCCTTAAAAAAGCGTAAGGAGATATTCAGTGAGCCGCCCACAATTACAAGACGCATGGCAAGCAATGAGAATCCTAAAAACATTCTCATTGCAACAAGTGCGCGATGCCATAGAGCACACAACACTCGACAGCTTAAAAGCCTTTGCAAAACGCCTAATCGCAGCAAAGGCCATAGCTGAAAATGTTGATTACGAACACATCACCTACACCGTTTTAAACGCCCAATACAAGCCGTTTAAACAACCAAAAAACAGTGATGCAAAACAAAAAAACTCAGGGAGACAGCGGATGTGGCAATCAATGCGAATCCTAAATGAATTTGACGCAGGGCAAGTGGCAAGCACCGCCGACATATCGGTAGCCTCTGCGCGTTCATATATCTCAATTTTAAAAAAAGCAGGGTACATATTTGTTGTCAAATCAGCCCCGCGCACAGGCTCAGTCATTGAGCGAGCAGGAGAGACAACCATATACCGCATGCTTAAAAATACCGGTCCAAAACGCCCCGTTCCAAAAGCAACAGGCGTATTCGACCCAAACACAAACGAGCTAGTTGAGTTTAACGCCGTGCAACGTAAAACCGTAAAAATAGCCCCCGTCACACTGGGAGAAGCGCATGACTTCAACAGCTAACTGGCTACACGTTTTAAAAGACGAAGTAGCAAAGCAAGGCATGCGCAACGTTGCCGAAAAACTAGGCGTAAGTAAAGCCACAGTAAGCCAAGTGGTAAACGACAAATACAAAGCCTCTACACACGTAATACAGCAGCGTGTAGAGGGCGTATTTATGGCATCAACGGTAACTTGCCCAATCCTAGACGAAATACCGATAAACCAATGCCTAGAGCACCAAAACAGAAAGTTCGCAGCCACCAACCATGTACGCGTCGCACTATATAAAGCGTGTCGCAATGGTTGCCCAAATTCAAAAATATGCGGGAGCAAATAACCATGCAACTACGCAACGTACTAAAAGAGCTACAAAAACAAGGGCTGCAAATTATCAGCTCACACAAAGGCTTTAGCCGTCATGTAATCGAAGTGACAGGCAAAGCCCCAGCACATTTACCCGTGCTAACCGAAACCAAAAACGGGCAAACCCGCCAAGTTCGCCCAGCAAAATTACACGGCCAAATCATCATTTTTATAGAGAGATAACTACCATGTCACAAGAGTTTTTAAAAAATCACAAAGGCCACCAGGTGCCACTTAAAGCGATTCGTCCAGCCGACATGATTCGCCATGAGTTTGTGCAATCGGCCATAGCCAAAGCCAAAGAGCAAAGCAAAGCATTAGCCGCCTTTAAAAAAGAGCAAATGAGCGAGTTTGACGCATTCATAGGCTTACTAGCCCAAGAGTACGCAGTAGAACTGGGCGGCACAAAAGGCAACGTCACCTTACGCAGTTTTGATCACAAGCAAAAAGTAACCCTGCAAGTGCAAGAAAGCATAGAACTGGGGCCAGAGCTACTAATAGCAAAAGACCTAATAGACGAATGCCTAAACGAATGGAGCGAGGGCGCAAACGAAAACCTAAAACTCATTATTGAGCAAACCTTTGCCACCGACAAAAAAGGCAAAGTTTCAGTGCAAAAAGTACTCGGCCTACGCCGCCTAAATATCACCGACGAAACCGGTAAATGGCAGCGCGCAATGGACATTATAGCCGACTCAATACAGGTAATGGACTCAACGCGCTTTATACGTTTTTACGAAACCATAGGCGAGCAAGAACACGCCATATCACTCGATATAGCCAAGCTGTAAGGGGCGCAATCATGGAAGTTACATCAACAATTCAAGTAAACGAACACAGCGACCTGCAAACAGTTTTAAACCTAGTGGCGCAAAGCAAAGAGCCAGTAAACATCAACTTTGTGTTTCAAAACATCAGCTTTGTAGTGCAAAGCCAGCTGGTAGGCATTAACCCGCCTATGCAAAAAAGCATAAGCCACACCAGCTAAACCATTAAAAAGCGCGCACGGACGCGGCTTTTTATCAAAGTGTTTTACCCAAAGCAAAAGCACTTTGATAAACAGCAAACAACAAAAGGAGGTCACATGGCCTATATCGTAAAACCAGAATTAGAGCTAAGACAGCTTGTTGCCCTAGTTAAGTTTTTAGAGTGCTCACACAAGTTATCAGTAGACACCAGCGTATTTACAGACCAAGAGGCCCAGCTAATAGGTCAAGGCTACTTAGCCCTGCGCGCGCAGCTAGAAGAGTTTAAAAATGACTAAAGCAAAGCTAATACAGCTCATTCACATAGCTAAAGGGCAACTAGGGCTAGACGACGACACCTACCGCGCCGCATTACTTGGCTCAGCGGGTAAAACGTCATGCAGCCAAATGAGCCTGCCCGAGCTAAAAAAAGTGTTAGAACACTTTAAAAAAGCAGGGTTTAAAGCCAAGGCTAAACGCCGTTTAAGCCCTAAATCATCAGCAAAGCAGCTAGGCGAAATAAACAAAATACGCGCAATTTGGATCACCATGCACAAACAAAGCTTTGTGCATGATGGCTCAGAAACCGCCCTAGACGCCTACGTAAACCGCATGTTAAACCGCGCAAAAGTGGGGGCAAACGTAAGTTACCACACCCATTTTTTAACCCTAAAACAAGCCATACAAGTGCTAGAGCCGCTTAAAAAATGGCACAAACGCGAAATGGTAGCGCATTTAAAAGCAAACAAAATGCAAGCGTATGAAGAATTTAACTGCCTAGTGTCAGGCCAAACCTACGCACGGCCAATACCACTTAGCACCGTACCCCATAAATCATACCAAGCCGTATGCAACATATTTGAGATCAGCACCAATGAAATTAACCCGTTGCCCCGTGTGTAAAAGCCACCTAAGCCTAGATCAGCTAGTGCAAGACGACGCAGGCAAAGAGCTATTAAGCATCGTAGCCAGCATCAACAAACGCACAGCCTAGGCATTGGTCGGTTACTTAGCCCTGTTTCGCCCAGCAAAGCAGGACTTAAGCGCCACACGCGCAGTAAAACTAGCCCATGAAGTACTTGCCCTAACCGAGAACGTAGCGGCACTGGGCCACGCCATGGAGCAAACCACTAATTCAATTATGGCAAAGCGAGTAGGCCAGCCAAACATCAAGCCGCTTGCAAACCATAACTACTTAAAACAAGTGCTCACCACCTCACTAGAGCAAATAGTGCAGCCAACCGCAGCAGAACGTAGCCGCAGTATGGAAGTAAAACGCCAGGGCTTAGAAATGAGTGAGCAACAAAACCACCAAGCCTATTTAGAACAAATGAGCCGCTACGGCGCAAAAGTAAATAAGGAAAAGTAATGTTAAAAACACAGCAAATACAAATGAATGCAAAAGTACGTTATTACCCACTTTTAAAAAATAAAGATGTTTTTACTGAACATGTCATTACGTCTGAGTGCTGGGAAGTGTGCGGTGAAACGGTTGTTAAAATCAGCGATAAATCAGGTGGTGTAAGCATTGAACACCTTGAACTGATTTAGGGGGCACTATGAAAAACTGGCTTAAAAGTCACTATGAAGCAATGTGGATAAGCATTGCTCGTAAAATACTTATTGATAGAAACGTTAAGCGCTCAGCTGTAGTGAGCAGAAAAGACAATAATAACATGTGGTCTATGGCAGAGCGGCTCGAAGCAATAGAGCAACGCATTAAAAATAAATACGAGGGTAAGTAAAGCTTATGCAAAATAACCCAAATGAACAACAATCAGAGCTGTTTGGTGAAAGCGTAGAGCAGCTGCAAGACTGCCTAAGCAAGCTATCTACTGAGGACGCAGCCGAAGTACGTAAGCGCTGGCCTAGCAACCTACAATCGCTTGCACTACTCATTGAAACGCAGCTCACCAAAGCCAGCGTAAACAACCCGCAAGGGGTAGGCGAGGCCATAACCCTAGCAATAGGCCATTACTTTGGCGGGCGCGACGTATACATACCCACCGACCAGCGCCTAAAAGCAGCCCTGCGCGATATACAAATATGGCAAGAATACAAAGGCAACAACATAGAGCAGCTTGCCAATAAATTTAAACTAACAGAGCGCCGTATAGCTGAAATAATCCAGCACCAACGCATTGTAGAAACCGAGCGCCGACAAAGGAGATTATTTTAATGAGCAACCCAGCCAAAAAAGCCCCAATGAGCGAAGCGGTCAACGTAGCCGCCGAGGCCGTAGAGTATGTCGATACGCTAATAGTCGATATGTTAGAGGGTAAGCACCCAAACAATTACGTACTACTGGGCACACTGCAAGAACAGCACACCGACATACAAATACAGCTGCATGTTATGCAAGACGAAAACAAATTCATAGACGAAGTAGGCGCACCGCTCATAGCTAAAACGCCCGCCGCGCTTGAAAAAACAAAAGCACAAGACCTAGAGTTTATGCTTATTCACCAGCCAAATGAGCTGCTAAGAGGGATAATTGAGTTACAGAATAAAATAAAAGGGTAATAGCAATATTAATAGGTATTATTTTAAAAAGCCGCATAAGATAATATGCGGCTTTTAAATTTAAGAATAAGTTGCAAGTATCTCTTCTTGAATTTCTTTTACTCTATCTAAAAATGGCTCAGGAAGGCTAATTAAATTGTCTGTTTCTTCAAAAGGGGTATTTACTGTAAATACATAGAGTTCAAGTTCATCTTTTGACAAGTCTTTTATTTTAGCTCTATTTAGTGAGCGTTCTAAATAATCAATTGTCTCATGAATCGTTTGAAAGTTATCTTCTTCAATAGTGTCAAAGCTTTTAAGGCTTTGTATTTTTTTTAATAAATCGTTATACATAATCAATTTCTCATCTTTAAATTAAGTTATTTGGATATTTAGGTAAATCGGAAAAGTAACAATTTTTCTCAGTTAATCCAGTGTTGAACAGTACTTAAACCCGTGCCACCGTGGTTTAAAAAGCAATTAAACGGCTTAGAATCCCCATACCCGCCATAACCATTTTTAGCATTCACTTGCATAGCTAACACTAATCGCGCCCCGCTTGCATCATCGCGCCATTGCTTTTCATGCGACACAACAATAAACGAATTGGGATCACGCCAGGCATAGCTGTTTTTTGCAAGCGCAGTGCATTGCTGCAAAATAGAATGACTATCGCCAGGGCTTGGCGCTTTGCTTACTTTTAAATGCAGCTCTTTAGCATCCGGGGCGCAAGGGGTTTGGCTAAACGTGGGCACATCATCAATAACACATTTATAAATGGCCGCATGGCTTGAAAGTGAAAATAACGCGATTAAAACAAAGGCAGGGTATTTCATAAATTAAGTCCTTTTAAATGGTAACTAGCGAAAGTTGCTAACTTGCAGTACCATAAAAAACTTTATTAAATCTGTCTACTTTTTAACTAAACTTTCCCGAAACCCCGCACGGCCAACACTTAAGCACAACCCCCCACAATACCGAAAAACAACAAGGCTTTTCGGTATGTTCGTATTCAACCCACTCAACTTAAATTACTTTAAACAAGTGCCCGAAGTGCAAAACGCGCTTGCCCCGTACTCGCTTAAATTTGCCCAGTGCATATTACCTATCTTGTATTTAGAGGGAGGCTTGCGCAGCGATGGCGGGTTAAATAACGTAGCATCAGACCGTGGCGGCCTTACCAAATACGGTATAAGCCAGCGCGCTTACCCAACTGTAGATATTAAAAACCTAACGCTTGCTAAAGCGCTAAGCCTTTATCATAGTGATTATTGGCGTGCCATGCACTGCGAGCAAAGCCCCGCAGGGGTTGACTTTATGCTGCTAGATGGCGCAGTACAGCACGGCGCACCCGCCATGACACAATTAACCCAGCGATTAGTCAACTCAAAGCCCGATGGTCGCATGGGGCCAAAAACCCTAGCCGCTATCCTACAGCGTCCAGCCCTTAGCCTAACCGTATTGCTCAGCGTAAACCGTGGCCGAAAGTACGCCCGTATTTGTGCAAACGACTCAAGCCAAAAACCAAACCTAGAGGGCTGGTATAACCGCTTAGCCCACGTAACCGAATTTGCAGTAAACCAGCTAAGCGGGGTGGCCTAATGGGTAAAAATTGGGATTGGTCATATCTAAAAGGCCGCGAGAAACGTATGGAGCAAGAGGTAGATGCGCGCATGCACAATATGCCATTCGACCCACGCAAAATACCAATGCACAGTCATTGCGGCACCATGCAAAGCCACTTTAATAAAGGCTGGCAATCAGTAAGAGCCATCGACATACAGCTACGCGTAGACGGCCAGCAAAGCTACAAAAACGCCCGTGAAGCCCTTAAAAAACGTTTTGGAGAGTCTAATGGGCGCTAAAGTAAAGCCACTCACCCCAGCTCAACGAACTGTAATAAAAGAACTTGCCCTTGCTTTAGTGTTTAGTGAGCTTGAAACACATGTTGTTAAACCGAAGTACGAAGAGGCAACCGGTAAAAAGTACAACCCGCAACATCCGGAGTCATTAACTAACACGATGTTAAGTCAAAATCCAAAGACTAAACAGGTTTGGCAGGCGTTGCAAAAGGAAATTACCAACGAGCGCAAGCGACAATTAAAGTTTGGTGAGGAGCAAGTAAATGGCAATTAAAAACTGGTTTAACGTGGTCGAGCCAATCACCAATTTAATTGATGATCTCTTTACCAGCGACGAAGAACGCCAAGCCGTTACCAACGAACTCAAGCGCATTGAAAACGCAGCCCAAAGCCAAGTGCTAGAGCTAGAGGGCAAAATTGTAGAGCTACAAGGCAAAGTTCTAGAGGCGCAATCGCAAATTATTACCGCCGAGGCCAAAGGTGAAAGCTGGCTTCAACGTAACTGGCGGCCAATCACCATGCTTACGTTCTTAGTATTGGTGTGCCTTGATTCATTCGGTCTATTAGCGTTTCGCTTATCAGAGCAAGCATGGGATTTACTGCAACTTGGTATAGGTGGTTATGTTATTGGCCGCTCAGTTGAAAAAGCCGCGCCAAGCGTTAAGCAAGGCATTAAAAACGTCATTGAAAAAGTAAGGAAACCGCAGTGAGTAAATTAGACGACGCGCAAAAAATAGAACAACACCTACTCGATGCCGCGCTATCAATTCAGCGCGAAAAAGCAAACACGTCCGGTGCAGCGTTTATGCACTGCCAAGAGTGTGACATAGAAATACCAAAGGAACGCCGTGACGCGGTTAAAAACTGTAGTACCTGTGTAGATTGCCAATCACTCATTGAAATACAACAACAGCACTATAGGCGCTAGCATGGATTTTATATTGGAATGGTGGAAAGCATTTTTAACCGTAGGTATTGCCATTATTGGGGCAAGCGCACTGGCATGGTTGCGCAGTACTTTTGTAACTAAAACAACCCATGAGGTTGTATCTAAAGCGTTAGAAAGCCGTTTAAGTGCCGTAGAAAAAACAATAGAAGACCTGCCAAACGCCGACGACATACACGACCTAGACAAACGCCTATTAGAAGTAAGCGTAAAAATAGACGGCCTTAACCCGCAGCTCACCGACATAAAACGCTTAACCGACTTACTAATGGAAAACGAACTCAGAGGCACGCGAAATGGCGATAGTTAACGACAAGTGCCAATGCGGCGCAAAAATCACCGTACTTACAGGCACAGATAAAACCGAGGCTTGTTATAAACATATACACGCTCAGGTTGTTACCACCAACGATTTTAATAAAGGCATAACCGATTACACATTGTTCCGCTGCATGAAATGCGGCGAACCAGTAGAAGAAGCCGTGCCAGCCCTTAAGCCCCACCCATAGGAAAAACCACCATGGCAATGTTACAAGTTCAAGCCGAGCACCAACGAATTAGCATATTAATAACGCTAAAAGAATCCGCCGATTTTGGCGCTAACACCAGCATGCTAGCCGATGTGCTACAGCGTTATGCACTGGGTTGCAGTCGCGATCAGCTTAAAACCTTACTCAATTGGTTAGAGCAAAACGGCTATATAACACTCGATAAACTCACAGTAAACACATGGGTAGCCCGTATTACGCAATCAGGTATCGACGTAGCTGAGGGCATAAGTGTAGTACCTGGCATTAAACGTCCTGGGCCACGAGGTTAACTATGAGCGAGTCAATCCGCAGAGGCCAGCCCAGCAAAGTTGATTTACTGCCCGAAGACATTAAAAAGCAGCTCGACTCAATGCTACGCGACAAACGCTTTAGCCAGGGCGAAATACTCGACGCAGTAAATACCCTTATTATTGAGTCAGGCTTAGACGAGGGCGCAACCATTAGCCGCAGTGGCCTAAGCCGCCACGCCCAAAAAACCGAAGCCATAGGCCAAAAGCTACGCGACCTGCGCGAGTCAACCAAAGCACTTACCGCAGAGCTGGGCGAAAAGCCCACAGGCGATACCACCAAGCTTATTTTAGAAATGGGCCGCTCTCAGTTGTTCCGCGCTATGCAGCAACAAATGATGAACCCCGACGAAGACGCAGCGGTAGACATCGACACCATAAAAGACGCCATGCTAGCAGCTCAGCGCCTAGAGCAAACCGCTATGGCCGCACACAAACGCCAGCAAGAAATCGAAAAAGCCTACGCGCAAAAGCTCGCCAAAGACCTAGACCAAAAGGTTAAAAACGAAAACTTACCGCAAACCGCAGACGACATGCTGGCATTTTTCAAACGCGATATATTAGGGCTAAAGCATGACTAGCACCGCGCAAAGCGTTACCCAAACCAACGAGCTACCGCTTAGTAAAGTGTCAGGTTCGTTAGCGGTTGCCATGGGCACCGACATACTTTTTGGCTATCAAAAAGCATGGATGGAAGACAAAGCAATAGTAAAAATTGCCGAAAAGTCACGCCGTACTGGGTTAACCTTTGCCGAAGCACTAGACGACGTACTAAGCGCAGCAGCAACCGCCAACGGCCAGAACACCTATTACCTTGGCTCAGACAAAGAAATGGCAAAGGAGTTTATAGACGCCTGTGCATTTTGGGCGCAAAAGCTCAACATGGTAATGGGCGAAGTGGAAGAGGGCATATTTGAAGAAAAAGACCCAGACGGCACAAAGCGATCAATCAACACCTTTGAAATTAAATTCCCAAATACCGGTAAAAAAATAGTCGCGCTCAGCTCTAACCCGCGCAACTTACGTGGCCGCCAAGGCAACGTAGTAATAGACGAAGCTGCATTTCACGACAAGTTAGACGAAGTACTTAAAGCTGCTATGGCGCTTACCATGTGGGGCGGGCGAGTACGTATTATTTCAACCCATAACGGGGTAGATAACCTATTTAACACCCTAATTACCCAAGCAAGGCGCGGCACTAAAAAGTATTCCGTGCATCATATCCCCATTGATAAAGCGCTTAGGCACGGCCTATATAAGCGTATTTGTTTGGTAAGTGGGCAAACGTGGACGCAAGCTAAAGAAGACGAATGGCTAGCTAATCAAGTCGATTTTTACCCCACTGCCGATGCCGCAAACGAAGAGCTATACTGCGTACCAAGCCAAGGCGCAGGCCAATACCTAAGCCGCCGCCTGCGTGAACGTGCCCTAAGCGACGACTGCAAAGTAATACGCTACGAAGCCCCCACCGACTTTGAAAGCTGGACAGAAGACCAGCGCGTAAAAGACGTAGCCACATGGCTTGAACAAAATATTGATGATTTACTCAGTGGGTTAAATCCTGATCTAACCCATGCCTTTGGTGAAGATTTTGCCCGCAAAGGCGATTTAACCGTATTCAGTATTGGTGAAATAAACCAAGACACCAGCCTAACCGTGCCCTTTATGGTCGAGCTGCGCAACGTCACCTACGAGCAGCAAAAGCAAATCATGCTCTATATTTGTGACCGCATACCAAAACTACGCGGCCTAGCGTTTGACGCCACAGGTAACGGTGGTTTCCTAGCCGAAGCTGCAAGCCTTAAATACGGCACCGAGCTAGTAGATAGCGTGCATTTATCACAAGCTTGGTATCGCGAGTGGATGCCAAAACTAAAAGACTACTTTGAAACTAACAACATAACGCTACCAAAAGACCAAGACGTACTAGACGACCTAGGCCAAATTAAACTTAAAAACGGTATTGCACAGGTAGATAAAGGTAAAAACACCGGCACCGATGGCAACAAACGCCACGGCGATAGCGCCGTATCAATCGCCATGCTAATCCGTGCAGCCGAAATGGACGGCAGCGCCATAGAATACACACCACTGCCTAGTAAAGCTCAGCAAGCAGCTAACAGCCTACGCCCCGACCACAGCGACGACCTTGCAAGTGTTCGTAAGGCAGCCTGGTAATGCCACGTTTTAGAATTAGCTACCAAGCACTGTTTACAGCCAAAGCAGAGCAGCTTGATATAACCGCCGCCAATTTAGCCAAGGCCCACCAACACAGTAAAACGCTAGACGTATACGTGCTAAGCGTTAAGCCCATCATAAGAGTAACCGCATGAACCAAATAGTAGACATTCACGGCAACCCGCTAAATTCAACCGATTTTAAGCAAGCCCAAACCCAGCAAGATAGCCGCATTGGCATGCTAATGCGCCAATTTGCTGAGCACCCAAGCGAAGCGCTTACCCCTGCAAAGTTGTCGCAATTATTAAAAGATGCCGATGCAGGTAACTTATCGGCTATGGCCGACCTAGCAAAAGACATGGAAGACAAAGACGGCCACCTATTTAGCGAACTTACTAAACGCCGCAGAGGCTGGCTTAAATACGATTGGTCAGTAGAACCGCCGCGCAACGCCACCCCACAAGAAGAAAAAGACGCCGCAGCAATTCAAGAAATACTAGAAGATGCCACCTGGCTAGACGACCTGCTATTTGATTGCAGCGACGCAATATTAAAATCGTTTTCATGTAACGAGCTTAACTGGGCGTTTGATAACGGCGAGCATATTATTACCGGTTACGAATTTCGCGACCAAAATCTATTTCAAACCCACCCAGACAACCGCAATCAGCTTATGCTGCGTGACAACAGCTACACAGGCCAAGCGCTAAACCCGTTTGGTTGGTGTGCCCACGTTCACCGCAGTAAGTCGGGTTATATACACCGCACCGGTTTAACCTCAACCGTGGCATGGCCGTACTTATTTAAAAACTATTCAATACGCGACTTAGCCGAATTTCTAGAAATTTACGGCCTACCGCTACGCTTAGGTAAATACCCTAATGGCGCAGGGGATGAAGAAAAAGCCACCTTGTTACGTGCCGTGCTTAGTATCGGCCATAACGCAGGCGGTATTATTCCTAAAGGCATGGAGATTGACTTTCAAAACGCAGCCAACGGCCAAGCCGACCCATTTGAAGCCATGATCAAGTGGTGTGAAACCACCCAAAGTAAAGCGGTATTAGGGGCAACGCTCACCAGCCAAGCCGATGGCAAAACCAGCACAAACGCCCTAGGCAGCATTCATATGGACGTGCTAGACGACATAACCGAAAGCGATTTAAAACAAGTAGCCAACACCATAACGCGCGATATTATTTACCCAATGCACGCGCTTAACTCTAAAAGCTACTCAGGCGCACGCCGTATCCCGAGCTTTAAATTCGACACCAGCGAAGCCGACGACATAGCCGTACTCGCACCTGCGCTTAAAATACTCACCGAGGCCAACTACCCAGTACCGGTTAGTTGGGTAAGCGAAAAAACCCAAATACCACTCCCAGAAAAGGGCGAGGCTATTTTAAGTCTTGCCCCAATAACTGCACCAACAGAGCCAAGCGCCGCACTTAAAGGCTTTGCTGCGCTTAAAAATACACCGCAAAAAGATAACGCAGACCTAGTAGCCGAGCAGCTGGCCGCACAAGCACAAACTCACTTAAACAGCATGAGCGATGCCGTAACGCAGTTGGTTAAAAACGCCAGCAGCCTAGAAGAAATCCGCGACGGCATACTAGAACTAGAGCCACAAATAAGCACTGAGGGCTTTAGCGAGCTAATGGCAAAGGCCATGGCAGCCAGCGAATTACTAGGCGCACTAGAAGTGGATGAGGGGCGTTAAATGACTGTTAGATACGGCTCGCTACCGTTTGACGATGCCATACGCTTTTTTAGGCAAAAGCTAAACACACCCAGCACCAGTTGGGATGATGTATGGCAAAACGCTCATAACCGCGCGTTTATGGTCGCAGGTGTAACCAAAGCCGACATGCTTAACGACTTTTACACATCAGTCGATAAAGCCATAAGCGAGGGTAAAAGCCTGGGCTGGTTTCAAAACGAGTTTAATAACATTAAATCGCGTTACGGCTGGGAGCATAACGGCGAGCCAGCTTGGCGCAGCCAGTTAATATACGAAACCAATATACGCCAAGCCTACAACGCAGGGCGCGAGGGGCAAATACAAGCGCTAAAATCAAGCCGACCTTATGCACTATACAAACACGGCGATAGTGAAACCCCGCGCGTACTGCACTTAAAATGGAATAACTTGGTTTTACCGGTTGATCATCCATGGTGGGATACCCACAGCCCACAAAATGGCTGGGGCTGTAAATGTAAAAAGTTTAGCCTAAGCGAACGTGAGCTTAAACGCCGAGGCCTAACTGTAGGCACTGCACCCGACGAGGGTAACTACACCTGGACAAACAAAAAAACAGGCGAAGAGTTTGAGCTACCACGCGGTATTGATCCGGGCTTTGATTACACCCCCAAAAATACAGCGCAGTTAACAAGCCAGGCTAAAAAGCAAGTGGCCGACAAGCCACCGCTTACAAAGCGCGTAGCAGATTACCAAGCAACCCGCATTGTGCCATCGGCTTACAGCACCGCTAAAAACGTTACTGCGCTAAAGCTCGACCCACTACTAGCCCAGCTCGATAGCGAAGTACTTAACGGCTTAAACAGCTTTTTAACCGCCAAGCAAACTAAAACCCTGTTTGTAAAAAGTAACGAAATGAGCGCAGGTTCTAAAGCAAACGCAGCCATACGCAGTGAGGTAGGCGAGTACTTAGGCGTAGATGACTTTTACGCCCGTATGCAATACGCCACCCGTAGCCCTAAGCGAGTAGGCGGGTTTACCTCAGTGGGGTTTGAGCACGTAGTAGTAAAAGTAAAAGCCAGCCAAAACCTAGCTAAAGTAGACATGCAAGCCGTGCAAGACACCGCAGCGCTTACCGTAAGGCTTGCCGCTAACAACGCAGGTAAATACAGTTTTAAGCACAATGGGCAAACCTTAAAACGCGATCACACAATATCAGATACACTTAACGCACTGGATAAAAACGAAGCGCATGCAGTGGTAGCCACATGGCTACACGAACTAGGGCACCAAGTGCATTACTATGCAGGCGCACCGGCATTTTTAAAAAACGCCTTACCCGTAACTTATTACGGAGCAGCCAATAAATACGAAGAATTTGCCGAGGCATTTACCGCCTGGGCACTGGCTCGTAAAGAGCTTAAAAAATGGCAACCAGAGCTTGTAAGCTGGATAGACCAACTAGTAAAAGATGCCGCCAAATCACAGGAAAAAAGACGATGACATTACTACAGCAAGCACAGCAGCTACTAAAGCAAACCCCGTACACCATACAAACGTGTCGCGAGTTTGCAAAACTAGAGCAGCAAGCTAAAGGCATAAATGCCAAGCAAATAGCCGACCTACTCCCCGCACTAATCGCAGGGCTAGACCAGCAAACACACATGCAAGCTTTTGAAGAGGGGCTAGTGTAATGGCAGGCGCTAAAATACAAATAAGCACCCAAGGCGCACAAGCAGTTAGCGACGTGCTCACCCAGCTTATTAAAAATGCCAATAACCTAGCGCCCGCATTGGGTAACGTGGGCGAGCACTTAATGCTCACCCATCGCGATCACTTTGACGAGCAGCGCAGCCCCGACGGCACCCCATGGCAAGCACTTAGCCCCGACTATGCCAAAAGCAAAAAAAAGAACAAAGATAAAATACTCAGGCTAAACGACATACTGCGCGACACGTTCGCTTATAACATCGGGGACGAATCACTAGAGTTTGGTACAAACATGGAATACGGCGCAATCCACCAATTTGGTGGCACCAGCGATATGCCACCCCGTTTAGCGGCCATACCCGCACGGCCGTTTTTAGGTTTGTCGGACGATGACGAAAAAGAAGTGATTGAGATACTCAGCGAGTTCTTAATTAATTAAACCATAAACGCCTGTAAGCCATTTTAAGCGCATATAAAAGCGAACTTGCAATCTCACAGGTAAAATTAAATACACAGCCTTAAAATCAATTTTAAACAGGGTTTAAACAGGGTTGTACGTTAGCAGGAGGGTAGCCAATGCGCCCAGCACTTACAAATGCACTCACCAACGCCATAAGAAGTGCATTCAATTCTAAAGTTGGCCTTTTCCCTTGGGCGATAGACACCATTATTATTTTTGGTGCATCAATATTAAACCAATCTTTTAGCCCAACTGGGATAGTGAAAGCTTTGGAGCGGTATAAAAGTAATAACGTAAATAACATAGAGATATTCAACTATGCAGAAAGTGGAACAGGTTCAGATAGTTATTTAGCCCGCGTTAGTACAATAGTAGAAGACCATGGCATGAATGCCGCTAAAACTATGGTTTTATTACATGGCCCTGGAAATGATATAACAGTCTACCCTTATAACGCAGAACTAATCGCATCTAATATGCGTGAAATTTGCCGTCAAATTAAAGCTGCGGGATTTATTTTGGCAATGTCAGATATAACCAAGAGAATAGAGCCATCAACTAAATTAAGTTTAGAATATAACAACCAAATTATTACTCCCTTAATTGATGAGTTCGCAGATATACCTTTAAAGCTCTACAATTTGTCAGAGGAAAACGAAGGTATCTGGCATGGCCCTGATGGAACACACCCAGGTTCAGCAGGGATTGATTTAACAATAAACTACTTAGTAGACGTAACAAGCCCATACATCATTAAAACTGAGAGTGAGTTGATAGAACCACCAACTGAAACCGCGCCATTTAAAGATGTTCTTCTGCAATTTGGCCGTGCCTCAGTTATGGATGGAGGTTTAAACCTTTTCAGCTCTATAGGCACTATCGATATTTTTAATACAGACTACACAAGAGTAACCAATTCTACAGCCTCTCTTTCTGGAATAGCGCCACCTGGAGATGCTTTTAATAGTGCAGGTAGAGGAAACGTAAATGATCCTACCTACGATGGGCTAGACATAACTAATCATATAGGACTAACCGATTCTCTTTATATACAATCAGGTGCAGAGTCTATGGATATTAGTTTTGACATACCAGGTTTAGATATTAATGCAGTTTTTAGGGTTCAAGTTACAGCTTCTAGAGCTGCAAGCTCAGGGCAAAGGCTTGGTTTATATTCTTTAGCTGGTCAAAGTGAAATATTACTCGATGCTGTTTCAAGTCCTGCAGAAGTAATAGAAACAACATGCACAGGGAAAGATTTATTAGATCATGGAATTAAAGTCCGCCGTCCTGATGGTGGAAATTGGACTTATTTATCATTGGCAAGAGTCACCAAAATATTACAGTAAACAAACCAAGGAGTAACAACCATGCTATTTAGTAAAGTATTTGCAGTAACCGCTGCACCCACTGTTATTAACCAAAACGATTTAGGCGCACAAACCTGCGATAACTACTCAATTATTGTGGCAGGCCCAGCGGCCAGCGTTAAATACAAAATTAAAGGGGCAACCAATCAAATAGATTTAGGCGAGTTAACCGGCCAAAATAAACTAGAGGTTGGCGATATAACCGAGTTTGAGTTAATATCAGCATCCGCCACAGAGGTAATTATACAAGGGTTTTAACCTGCCTTAATCCACTGTAAATTCCCGAAACACCGCACGGCCAACCAATTCAAATCTAAATCCATACTGAGCACAGATTATTCAAACTGTGCTCAGCCATGAAAAAACCATTTACCAAACAAAGCTTACTTGAAACTACAATAGGACTCGCTGTTTTATCAGCTAGCAAACCTGCCGACCTAGGCTTTGCTGCGTGCCGCTTTGCAAGCGAAATAAACGAGCAAGGTATAAGCGAGCGCGTAATGGTAATGCCCGACGGCTATTTTAAATCGCACGATGGCCGCCCGTTCGACGTACCTGCTAATGCCTGGTTACTAGACCAAGCCGCATTTGAGCTACTTAAAAGCACAGCAAGCACCCGCACCAACGACTACCACTTTGACTACGAGCACCAAACCCTACACGCCGAAGAAAACGGCAAGCCAGCCCCAGCAAGCGGTTGGTTTAACCCAAGCGACTTAGAGTACGTGCCAGGCGAGGGGCTTTATGCCCTTAATGTAAGCTGGACACCTAGCGCACGTGCGCACCTAAAAAACGACGAGTACCGCTTTATCAGCCCTGTTTTTCATTACGACAAACAAACAGGTCGCCCAACCAAATTACGCCATTTTGCCCTTACCAACGACCCAGCGGTAGACGGTATGGACAAAGTAGCGGTTTTAAAGACTTCTAAAACCCATGTTAACAATGGAGATACACCCATGAATGCAGCTCAAAAATTGCTGAGCTTGCTAGGTATTACTGTGGATGGTGACAAAATCACCGATGCAGACTACACCCAAGCAACAACAGCGCTCACTGCTTTAAAGGCTAAGGCCGACGAAGCCGACTCGCTCACTACTCAGCTAAGTAACGCAAACGATGCCGTTGCCGCACTAAAAGCTAATAGCCCCGATTCTGAGGTTAATTTAGCGAAGTACGTGCCGGTTGAAACCTACAACGCATTGCACACTGAAATGGTTGCCCTTAAAAGCACCAGCGACACCCAAACGGTTGAGCAGGAAATTAGCAAGGCTAAACAAGATGGCCGCATTATCGCCAGCGAGGTTGAATACTTAACGAGCTTAGGTAATCAGCAAGGCGTTGTTGCGTTAAAGGCGGTGTTAGATGCCCGTTCACCTATTGCAAGCTTAACGGCTCAGCAAACCACCCACGCACCTAAGCCAGAGCAAGACAAAGACGGCTTAGCAGCACTCACAGCAGAAGACAAGTATGCAGCAGACCAGCTAGGTCTTAGCCATGCTGCTTATGCCAAAGCTAAACAGGAGCAAAACTAATGGCTTTAGTGACCCCAGCACTTTTAACCGCATTGTTTACTGGTTTTAAAACCGAGTTTGAACAAGGTAAATCAGAAGCCACACCGCAATTTACAAAAATTGCCAGTGTAATTAAATCAACATCGGCCAGTAATACCTATGGCTGGTTGGGTAAGTTCCCAAGCCTGGCTAAATGGATTGGCGATCGTAATATTCAAAGTATGAAATCGCAGGCGTACACCATTACCAACGACGATTACGAGTCAACGGTAGGCGTAGACCGCAACGACATTGAAGACGACAACCTAGGCGTGTACTCACCTATTTTTAAAGAAATGGGTAACGCCGCAGCTATTCACCCAGACGAAATGATTTTCCCATTGCTGGCCGCTGGTTTTACAACCTTGTGCTACGACGGGCAAAACTATTTTGATGTTGATCATCCGGTTTATCCAAATGCCGACGGCACAGGTGTAGCGGTGTCGACTGCCAATATGGCCGAAGATGTAGCCTACGAGGGTGAAGCCTGGTACGTACTCGATACCTCAAAAGCCCTTAAGCCGCTAATTTTTCAAGAGCGTAAAAAGCCTAACTTGCTTGCCATGACAAAAATGGACGACGAAGCCGTATTCACTCGCAAAGAATACCGTTACGGGGTTGATTGCCGTGATGCAGCAGGCTTTGGTTTTTGGCAGTTGGCCTTTGCTAACAAACGTGCATTAACGCCAGATAACCTATGGGACAGCATCGGAAAAATGCGCAGCTTCACAGCCGATGGTGGCCGTAAGTTGGGTATTAAGCCAACCATGTTAGTTGTTCCTGCAAGCATGGAAAAGCTAGCCACTCGCATGTTAGAGCGTGAAATGGAATCAAACAGCTCGAACGAACTTAAAGGCCGCGTAGAGCTATTAGTAGCTGACTACCTTTAACCACCCATAAAACCCTATTAAGCACGGGGCTTTAAAGCCCCCACGCTTTAAACCAGGAGTAATAATGAAATGGCTAAAAACCTTAAGCTTACTGCCCTTGCGGCTATCATTGTCCATTGCACGCAGCCTACGGGCTACCGTCGAGGCGGCATTAGTCTCACAAGCGGCAAGCAAACATTACCCGCAGAGCAGCTTACCCAAGAGCAGCTTGAAGCAATTGAAAATGATCCACGCTTATCGGTGCAAGCTGTACCGCTCGATGCGAGTACTGCGCAGAACCCACAGCTGGACGCAGATAACGTGGGTGCAGATTTAGATGACCCTATGCTTTATGCAAACGTTGATTACACCCAAGCCCCAATTGAGCTACAACCGATTATTGCATTAATGATTGATGCACAAATGGAACTTAAACCTGCTGTTCTCGACTTGACTTACGAAGCGCCAGGCGAAAACGAAGGTGAAGTAATTAAGGTTAAGGTATCAGCTGCTGATCGTGATGCTGCTTGGTATTGGTTACAAGATGAATTAGCCAAAGCAGGCGAGGGCGAGTAAATGGCCTACGCAACAATAGCCGCAATGCAAAAGCGCTTTGGTGAGCGCGAGCTTATTTATTTAAGTGAACGCGACGACGCCCCCGCTGATGTAATTAATACCGCAGTTATTGAGCAGGCCATTACCGATGCAAGCGACATGATTAACGGCTATTTAGCTGGGCGTTATGAATTGCCGCTTGTAACGGTGCCTAACCTACTTGAGCAATTTTGTTGTGATATTGCCCGTTATAAATTAGGCACAAACGACACCCCAGAGCACATAGAAACCCGTTACAAGGAAGCAGTAAAGTTTTTAACCTCAGTGGCTAAAGGAGAACTAAGCATTGGGGTTAACGCACTAGGCGAAGACGCAAAAGTGCAAGACACCGCCACCATACAAAGCGCAGGTACTGTGTTTTCACGTGAAAAGTCAAAGGGGTTTATTTAATGTTTGAAATTACTACCGACTATTTTGCCGCTCAAAATCCGCTTAAACAGGCACTTGAACAAGTACCAGGCATTAAGCGTGTTTACCTAAGCGACGAGCTAGCCGACGTAAAAGAAGACCGCCAAACAACCCCTAGCATTCACCTTATGTACTACGGCGATAACTTACCAGAGAGTAAAAACGCCGGCCATTTAATGCAGCTAACCCAAACATGGATTGTTGTACTGGTAGTGCGTAAGCAAGACACAAACGCAGGTGAGCACCTAACTAACATTATTCGCGCTATGGCGGGCAAAGTGCTTAACGGCACGGGGCCATGGCTTAGAGTAAACACCCCAGCTAAACCCCAATTCACCAAAGGCCATGCGTATTACCCGCTGGCTTTTACTTGTCAAATGAGACTTAAAGGAGCGCTTTAATATGAGCGACGGTATTTTACTAGCGGGCAACATTTTTGTAGACCGCTTAAATGAGCAAGGCATAAGCACCGGCCAAATCTTTGGCCCAATTAACACCACTAAGCTAGGCATTAAGGCCGAAGCCGATTCGGTTGTACGTACATCAAATAAAAAGGCCACTAAGGGCCAAACACTTGATGACGTAAAAATAGGTAAGCCAACCGTTATTACATGGGAGTTTGACGACCAGCCAGCCGAAATGATCGCACTGGCACTTATGGGTAATGTGGCTTCAATTAATGACGCGGCCGGTACTTTAACCGATGAAGCCGTAACCATGCCTGCTAACCAATCTTGGGTTTCAGTACCAGGGCAAAACTTTACAAACGACGTAGTAGTAAAGCAAGCCACAGTAACTTTAGTTGCCGGTGTTGATTACGAGTTTAACTTTGCGCTGGGCATGATTCGCGCCATTAAAGGCGGTGCATTAGACGCTGGTGGCAGTATTACTATTAACGGCACCTACAACGCCCGCACTGGTAAACGCATTAACGGTGCAACAGTAAGCCAAACACGCTTACGTATTTTTGGCGAGGGCACAAACCTAGCCAATGGTAAGCAAGTTAACTTTGAAATTTACGACACATCAATGATGCCAACCTCAGAGCTTGACTTAGCAAGCAGTGAGTTTGTAACCGCTGCGCTTGAGGGCACAGCTAAGCTGGTAGCAAACAAAAATGAGCCGTACTACATTGACGAGCTAGACGCTGAATAAGCCCTATTAAGCGTATTTATAAAGGGGCATTGTTTGCCCCTTTATCCCCATTTAAACCTTGTTTAAACTGAGTTAACACCATGGCAGATAAAACCCTCGAATTAGCCCTACGCATAGTTGCCGAAGCCACAGGCAAGCAAAATATTGAGCAACTGGTAACAGAGCTTAAAAATATTGAGCAAAGCGCCGATGCTGCTAATCCTGCCGCTGATAAGCTCAGTGAGTCGTTAAACCAAACCGATACAAGTGCAAAACAAACCAGCCAAACAGCCGGTAAACTTGCCAACGAATTAGACGGATTAGCTAACCAAGCTGATCTAATACGTGCGTTTGAGCAGTCAAAGCAAAAATTAGAACAACAAGAAATTGCCACCGCAGCAGCTGCACGCGCATTAGAACAATTACAAACCGAAGCCAAAAACACCGATAAGCCATTTGTGCAACTTGCGCGCTCACTCGATGCAGCAGAAAAAGACCTAACACAAATGCGCACCGAGCTTACCCAACAAACAAGTAAGCATGCAGCATTACAAACAGCCCTTAAACGCTCTGATGTTGATACTAATAACTTACGTGCCGCAAAGCGCGATTTAGCAGCCCAGTTTGATAAAACAGGCCGCTCAGTCGATAAGTTTAGCAATGAGCTACGCCAGGGCACTACAGCGCAACGTGCCCAAGCACAAAGCCTAGACGGTGTAATAGGCAAAGTTACCGCATTAGCCGCCGCGTATGTGGGGCTTGATCGGGTAGCCCAAGCAGTAAGCCAAGTATTTACCACCGGTGATAAGTTTGAAAAGCTAGGCGTACAAATGCAGGGGCTTATGGGCAGCATTGCCGCAGGTGATAAAGCCACCGCCTGGGTAAAGGACTTTACAAAAAACACCCCGTTGCAACTTGATCAGGTAAGCCAGGCGTTTGTAAAACTTAAAGCCTTTGGCCTTGATCCAATGGATGGCACCTTGCAGTCAATTACCGACCAAGCATTAAAGCTAGGCGGTGGGTTCCAAGAGGTTGAGGGCGTTAGCCTGGCATTAGGTCAAGCCTGGGCAAAACAAAAATTACAAGGCGAGGAAATACTACAGCTGGTTGAGCGCGGTATCCCAGTATGGGATTTACTGCAAAAAACAACCGGCAAAAACGTACAAGAATTACAGCAACTATCAAGTGCGGGTAAGTTAGGCCGTGATGTAATTAAAGGCTTAATTGATGAAATGGGGCGTAGTAGCGTTGGCTCAGCAGCTGCGCAAATGGCGTTATTTAGCGGGCAGGTATCTAACGCTAAAGACAACATGGATCAGTTTTATAACCTTATAGCGCAAAGTGGCGCTATGGAGTGGTTAAAAGGGCAAATAACCGCCCTTAATACCGAATTTGCAGCCATGGCCAAAGATGGCCGTTTAAAAGAATGGGCGCAGCAAATCAGTGACGCCATTGTAAGCACGGGTAAAGCAATACAAAACACCGTTACTACTATGTACGAATACCGCGAAGAAATAGCCACCGTAGCCAAAGTATGGTTAGCCCTTAAAGTAGGCACCTATTTTAGCAGTGTGATCAGCGGCGCTACTACGGCCATTGCATCGCTAAGAACCTACCAAGCAGCCATAGGCGCTACCACCGTAGCCACCAATGCCGCAGGTATTGCAGCGGGTAAGTGGGGCATGGCCTTAAAAGCCGTGGGCAAAGCTGGCTTATACACCTGGTTAATTACCGAGTTAATAGACGTAGGTTTGCTATACAAAGACCTACTAGTAGCAGAGGAAGCGCTGCGCATATCTAAGCAGCAATCAGCCCAGCAAGCCCAGCTGCTCGCTGACGAGCTAAAGTATTTATCTAATTCTACCGGTTTAGTTATTACCAACATGACCGAGTTAGACGCGCTAATAGAAGCCGGCACACTTATTTGGGATGAAGCAAACCAGCAGTATATAAATGTTGAGTATCAGCAACAAAAGCTAGCTGAGGCCACCGCTAAAACCCTAGAAGCTGAAAAACAGCGCCAGGCGTTTTTAAGCTTATCGTTACCCGAAGCCCTTAAAACCATTGAGTCATTAGAGCAGCAAGCAACAGCCATGGACGGTGTAACCGTTGGGGTTGATGGGTTTATTCAAAGCATTGAATCTGCACGTGTGGCAATACAAGGCGCGGGTGAGCAGTACCAAGGCCAGTTGGCTATTTTAGATGCCCTACAAATTAAATTTGAAGAGCACGGCGCAATGCTTGAGCGCCAAAAGCTATTTGCTGGCGATGTTGAAAAAGCCTACAAAGAGCTTGGTTTAACATCAACCAAAGCCCTAGACGATACAGCTAATAAGCTGCGCGCAGCTTACGAGCTAATGCAGCAATCAGAGCAGCCATTAGGCATACAACGCCAGGCATATTTAAAATGGGCAGAGGCTGCTATAGCTGCCGCAGATGCAACCGACCAAACTGTGCCCTCAAGTGTTGAAGCTGCCGCCGCAGCGCTTGGTTTAACGAAAGAACTCGATAAGCTTATTGCAAAAGCTAATGGTTTAAAGCCTGCAACAGATGCAAATAGCGATGCTGTAAATAAGTTTTCTGCTGAGCTAGATAAAACCAAAAAAGCCATTGCAAATAATAAAGCGATTATGGACGAGTCCACGGCTTCAGCAGAGCAAAAGAGAATAGCTCAAGATGCACTAAATAAGCAGACTGGCTTGGTTATAGAGCAAGAGCAAGATTTAGCACGTGTTCGTGAAATAGAAACCATGAACTTACAGCAGCTCAATGTTGAAAATAACAAGCTGCAAAAAGAGCTGAGTGATGTAGAAACCCAATATAGAAACAACGCTATAACAGCTCAGGACTACTCTGAGAAAAAAGAGCGTATTGGCGCGATTATGTCAGTTGTGAATGGGTTGCTTGGTGAGAATAAAATAGCTCAAGATGCGGCCACAGCCTCTACACGCGAAGCTACGCAAGCCACTAACGACCAAGTAAAAGCTAACGAATTTGCCACTAAAAGCCTACGTGAGCAGCGCGACGAGTTAGACCGTGTATCACGTTCAGCAAGCACAGCAGCTACCAGTGTAGGGCGTTATAACTCAGCACAGCGAGCCAGTGTAAGCGATGTTGTTGACTACCAAGAAAAAAACGGCACAGGCGCATACGACCTAGACACCAAGGCCATACGTGACGAAAAAGCAAAACGTGCTAATGAGGGTTTTTCTAATAGCCAATTTGGTAAATTTAGCAGCCAAATTGATAACGCCAGCACCAGCGCCGCCCTTAGCGATTTATACAATAAAATTAATAAGCAGCTTACGTATTTAACACGTGAGCAAAAAAGCACATTAAATGCAGCCATTAACGCACAGCGAAACGCGCTAAAAGCGCAGCAAACAGCTCAAAAAGCGGTGCAGCAATATGTACCACCTACGTACAGCAGCACCCCAAGCAATTCGCAACCTAGCAATAACACGCCTAGTTACAGCGCCTCTAACACTCAGTTAAACAGCCTTACTAACGCTATTAACCAGCTTGTTGCGTTGCTTAAAAAGCAGCAACCAAGTACCAGTAACGTTAAAACAGTACGCTTAGAGCTTGCCTTGCCTGGTGGGTTATCGGCCAATGTGTTGGCTGAGTTTGAAGAGCAGTTTTTACAACGCCTAGAACAGTTGAGTAACACCCAATGATTATTATTAACGCACAGCAATTAGATAACTTCACCTGGCTTGATGAAATCGACTACATACCGGTTGCCGAGCAAGCAGAGCGCGCATTAAATGGCGCACAGCACATAGAAAAAACCCTTATACCACTAGGCCGCCCAATTAACTTATACAGCGATTTTGAACAGGCAAGCGTAGTTAATCCATTACTTGAGCATGCAAAAACCACGCTAGACGCATTTGAAATAACCATACGCGGCACGGTGTTTAATGTGGTGTGGGACCACACCCAAAAAGCAGTAGAAGCCACGCCACATACTTACTTTTCAGACGCAGCACCAACCCATTATCAAAACATAAACTTACGTTTAAAAACCGTTTAAAGGCCAAATAATGCTTAGAACCGATTTAAAAATATTTAAACCACAGCGCATTGGTAACGAGCTATACGCTGGCGGCCACCGCACAAGCAATGCAATTGTAAGCGGCAAGCTTAACGATGTGTTTAGCTCAATTAGTGACATTGATCATGCGCGTTCATCGTTTGATTTAGTAAAGCTTTACCCAGCGCTTAGCACAGACGATGCAAGCCGCTTGCAAGATGCGCATATATTCTTAAGCGACCAACCAGACGATGCACTTGTAAACGTACTGCTAGTAGAAGCACAAGAGCTAAAAGATACTGACACCGTAGCCGAAATGCTGCCGTTGCTTGCGGCAGAAACCACTAAATACCACGGCACAAGCTTATTAACGGCCCAAGTTCCAGCACAAGGCCAATTACTCACCGTTGAGTCGGTTAGTCGCTCGTTAACGCCAAGCATTAAAACTGTTAGCTCTAAAATTGGCCTGCGCCCCCAAGCCGAAGAGTTAGCCATTTACAGAACAAAGCGACTTTTAAGCTATGGGAAAATATCAGAAGTAAATATTGAGGTTCCCGATTTACTTACGCAAAGCCCTAATTTTCATGCTGAATATCAGTACGAAGCCTACGTTGGTCATGGTTCACTTGGTGGCACTAGGCTTCAAACAATAACCAGAAAGCTAACACAAGAAGAGCTAACACGTATCGGTAATTCAATATCAGTAACGCTTAATCCAGCTGTTACAAAAGATCAGTATTTTACGCTGTTTTATATGTCTGATGAGGACTTACGCTTTCACTCATTTACTACTAGCCAAACCATTACGCTAGGCGCGGGTGAGCGTGTTTTAAAAGGCCATGTACGCCTTAAAAAAGCCACCGAAGAAACAATATATACAGATGACGGTCAAGGGCGTTTTATTTCTTCAGCCGGTTATATATTTGCGAGCATTAACTATGAAACAGGCGTTATTACTGAAATTGACCCTGTAGACTACAGCGGAACAATTACCGAAAACTTAGGTGCTATTATAGAAAAAGGAGATCGTACAATCAGCGCTAAACAGTGGCAGCTACCCGACAGCACCTTTGCGCGCGACTCGCTTTATATCACCTACAAGAGTGCAACCGGCACCACGTTCTCAGCATCAAGCGATTTAAGCGGCAATATTACCGGCACTAATTGCACCGGCACAGTAAGCGAAACGGGCTATGTTGACATTGAGTTTAGCCAAGGGGTAAAGCCTGCATCTATTACTTACGACTACAACCAAGTAGAAGTAACCACCGTACCCTCACCACCAGGCGGCTTTGATACCTCAACGCTACCAAATAACGGTAATGTGCGTATATTTCACGAGTTTACAACAGTCAGTGTGCAAAACCGTTCACGGTCAAGCGCAGCTACACTAACAAGCGGCCAAGTGTTAAACGTATTGGCCGATGCCGACTTTATCGACATTGTGGATAGCACAGGTGCAAGCCTTTGGTCTGTAACCGATGACAACTACAGCTATAACAGCGACACAGGCTCACTAACAATAAATGCAGGCATTAGCGCTTTTACAGCCCCGTACATAGTAACGGCTATTCAGTCAGAGCTTGCAATAATTCAGGCCATACAAGGCAATGAAATAAGCCTACTAACACCACTTAAGCGCGCTTACCCAGCAGGCTCTACGTTAAGCAGCGTACAGGTTTTAGGTGACTTTCAAGCGCAAACAAAAGACGAGCGCACACTAGCAGCATGGCAAAACAACTTTGCTGATTTTGGCGCATCGGCATCAAGCGCAATTAACACCATTCAATACCCAATCGAGGTTACGAACATAGGTGTAATAGCACAGCGCTGGGCAATCGTATTTACCTCAACAACCGCTTACAACGTAATCGGTGAGTCTGTTGGCAATATTTACAGCGGCGACATTTTAAACGACTGCACACCTATAAACACATTTGCAGGCGCACCGTATTTCATATTACGCAAAGCGGCATTTGGTGCCGGATTAAACCCTGGTGAAGCGTTTTTGTTTGAAACCATCGCAGCAAGTAAACCAACTATGCTTACACGCTCAGTATCACCCGGGCACTCTGAAATAGTGCGTGACAATTCAACGTTAAGTTTTCGTGGAAATAAGGATTAAAACAATGCCTCAAACACCTACTATTTACAGATGGGATGACCCCGGCGCACCGCAATCAGGTAATTGCACGTATAGCGAATTAGTTAACATTTTAGATAAGTGTTTAGTAACTGGGTATGGCTCGAAATTACCATTAGGCTGGATTAAAGAGTTAAACGAATCACTTGCTTGCTCATATAAAAATCTTGGCTCAGGCCATTCTGTTGTGTTTAGCAGTTCAACAGGACTAGACGATGATAAAGGTGTGCGAGTTCAATCAGCTCGCAATGTAATTGACGCTGATAATTTAGAAAATACAGGCTGGAAACAAGCTTTTAAAGTATTTAAAGATAAAAACATAGCGTGGGTAGTTGTTGGAACAGATAAAGCGTTTTATTGCTTTTTTTGTGACGTAGGTAGTTACGATATGCCGGGAACAAATCACCAAAGCGGTTTTTTTGTAGGGGATTTAGCAAACGCAAACACTGGTGATTCAGGTAAGTTTGTAGCTATTTGCTCGTTTATATCTGAAAACGAACATTTAGAAGGCACATCGGCAACATCAGCTTATGGAACAAATATTATGTTTCTGAATTATGCAGAGCAGAATGCGCTTAAGGGCATAAAAATTTATGATGCAGATGGAGGTACAGAGTTTTCCCTTTATGTCCCCCATGAGCTTCCATTTAGAACCGCCACCCCAATACCAACAACAAACATAATTCCATCAAATACCCTTAGTAAGGTGCACCTATTTCATAAATATTATAGCAGTGCGATTGATATAAATGGCACTCCTATTATAGAGAGCGCCATTACGCCAGCGGTTAGAGGTTCGCTACCGGGCCTAAACAGCACACTGGTTGGCCATCCGGAGAATATGGTTTGGCCTGCTACAGTAAATTATGGTGATAACTACCTATTACTTAAAGCAGTAAACAATATCCCTAACAGGTTAGTTTTAAATATTGAGGTGTGGGATGACTAATTTATTTGTAGGTGATTTTTCACCAGATGGCTATATTTTTTATGATGGAAGTGGCACCGGGTATACGGAAACTCCCGGCGCAAAAACCAGCTTACCAATTGAAGTTACACCAGGGCGTTCATATAAATTTTACCCCGTTGGAGGTTCTTCTTCACGCTGCCGTTGTGTTGAAATACTAAATAACGGCGCACGAAGAGATTATCAGGCTTACCCTGATGGTAACTGGACTGAGCGTGGTTATTCACCGTCTCAAGATGTTTCAGCAATACAAATATATTATAAACATGCAACGGATACAGTGACGGGTCTAAACTTTATTGATGTAACAATTGATAGCTTTATTGCTGAAAATATACTTCAAACCACAACTATAAAAACAGGATTAACAGCCACGCCTGCGTCTAAGTTAAACATAGATTTAGATCCAGATGCGGAGCGCTTAATTATTCTTGATAGAGAGAGCGCTAAACGTCTTTATTACTGCAAAGTAAGCGCACCCTTTATTGAAATTATACTGCCAGCAAAATATGGCGTTGACCCATTACTAACCTGCATAATTCTTGATGATAACCTAGCTTATACAGGCGGTATTTTAGATGGAGTAATTGCAGAAATAACAGACTTATCACAATGATTGAAATTAGGTTTAAGCAACGTTACTCGCAAGAAATAACGACATCACCAATCAAACTTAGTTTTACCATTGATGTTGTTGAGCCAGCATTAACACCTATCGGTATTGATTTTGTAGCTAGCTGGGTAACTAACGAAGTAATACAAACAGAAGTCAACAACGTTTGGTCTTCAATAAACATTACGAATACTGTAGTTATGCCATGGCTTCATGGTGATACAAATAAACAGGAATTTACAGCATTATGGTCTATCAGCTTGCCAGTCGTTAATGATGTGTTGTTGTCATTTAAAACGAACACCAAAATAGAACATAATGAAGCGAGTTCAGATTGGCTAACGAAACTACTTAGAGAAAGCCAGACTACTTCAACATATTGGCTCACATTTTTGGATAGCGAGCTACAAGAGACCTCTCTACACTGGAATTACAGGCCAATAATAGAAGCAAAGCATACCTTTAAATGGTCATCAAACCCAAATTTGAACTCCCAACAACTTGTAATACACTACGGCGAAACAGACAAGCAATACATTTGTTACTGGCGAAATCATCCATTTAAAGGCTATGTAAATTTAGAGTTTTCAGAGCCTGCACAATTGCACAATGGCCGCTTAGTTATGCGTTTTAATAACCCCGATAAAATATGCTACTGGGGCTTACCCGGTGGCCTAGTGCGGGGTGATGACGATGTACCAACCATAGATAGAAAAATACCCATTGAACCCCAGATTAGGAATACATACATTATGCAGCCAACTATCGATTGTGTGCGTGTATCAGACGACTTAAAAATACTAATTAGCAGCGTTAGTTATTCTATTTCACGCGGTCAATTTAGCGCCACATGTAACATTAAATTCTGTTCGCGTATCGACTTTGATCGTGCCCTGGGCCAAGAGCTTAAAATCTCAATAAATGGCTACGATTTTTATGTAATTTGCGAGCAGCCAAGCACCAGTAATAGCTTTGCAAATGCAAGTTATAGCGCAAGCTGCCGTAGTCGTTTTGCCTTACTATCAGCACCATACGCCCGCGCTACCAATTACACTAACCCAACGGCTAAAACACTTGCGGGGATCATGTCTGATATTTTAATAAATACGGGCTGGTCACTCGACAATCAAATGATTGATTACGCAATACCAACAGGGGCATTTAGCTATACAAATTTAACCCCAGCGGCAGCATTATTAAGCGTTGCTAAATCGGTAGGCGCAATGCTTGATATAGATAACGCAAACAAAACGGTATCTATTGTGCCGCTTTGGCCTGTAATGCCATGGGACACCGAAAGCGCTATATGCGATGTAATACTAAACGACTCAATCATACTTGAGCACAATACAAGCCAAACCATTAACCAAGAGCATAACGCAGTATTTGTAAGGGGCGAGCAGCAAGGTGTAGCCTGTAAAATAAAGCGTGCAGGTACGTTAGGCGATAAGTTTGCAAGTGATGTGGTAGACAGCCTAATAACAGATAACCAAGCAGCAAGGCAGCGCGGCACGTGTGAGTTAGCAAACAGTGGTAACAAGCAGCAAGCGACAATGCGCACTAAAATAAAAGCCGATTTGCCACCCATTCGCCCAGGTATGTTAGTAGGTGTTACCTATAGCAATTCTACATATAAAGCCACCTGCGACAGCCTAACCATAAACGCCTCTATTAACGCACAAGGCGCTATAACGGTAAGCCAAACTATTAAGGTGATCAGCAATGTCTAATACACTAAACCGCCTAGGCTCAGTACTCGATAAAACCCAACGCACAATAGCAACCATAGTCACAGTCAACCCAAATGGCACCACACTCGTTGAGTATAGTGATAGCAGTCAAAGCATTGCGCTAGGTGATAGCGTTCAGCAAGGCGCTGTGTACGTTGAAAATGGCCGTATTATGGGTGCAGCACCCACATTGCCTTACACAGAGATTGAAGTTTAATAACGTGCGCATATTGTAAATGGCTTGCTGCTAATGTAAATTTCGAAACTCGTATTTATTTATAAAGGAGTTTAAATATGAATGTTACAACCCCAACCGCACCTAAGCCATTAGAACAACTAAATAAAGTAAACACCGTTCAAGACAAGCCAGAGCAAAGCAAACAAGACTTTGCAGCTCTTCTAAACGATGAAGTTTCAATTCAAAATGGTGGAGGCGGACACCCTCTAAACCCTAAAAGACCAAAATAGTGGACTTGCCAACTCTAAACGTTTTATTAAGCTTTTCACTCAATAAGTTAGAGTTAATTGCTTTTATAGTATCGTTTTTATTGGCGCTCTATCAAAAACCAAAAAGCTTATCTATTGCTATATCTGCCGGTGTAATGTCGGTGGGTTTAGCGCTAGGTGGTTACTTACATGGTAACGTAATAAACCTGCTCAGCGTTCAAGACCAGGTTTATTATTGGTACTTAATCTGGGCTTTGTTTTCTTTAGCTCAAGCGTTCTTGGTACTGGGTGTTCATTGGTTCATTGGTGTGATGTTTAGTGATCAGGTTAAACTGGTGTTTATAACAATGGCGCTCAACGCCTTTTTAAACACCTTAATGTTTATTGATCGTAATGTTGTTGCACTTAATTTTGATAGTAGCCCTAACTTATACAGTGATGATAGTTGGCTACTGTGGGATATATATAGCATTGGGATAAATGCTAATCTGCTTTTTTTAGCGTTAGCGCTATTTTCCCGTGGTAAGTTAAAAGGCAAATATGTATGGATGTTCTTATTGTATTGTTGTTGCTTTGCGGTGTTATCGCTCTAGTCGTGTTTTCTTATAGGTTCTACATGCTGGAATCTATGGTAAAAATACCCGAGAGGCACTTACAAAAAATAACAGATGAATCACTTGTTGAGCTATGCAACTTGTTGAAACAAGAGGGAGTTCCGAAAGATATTGTTGAGCTTGTACGAAATCGTAAACTATCGAGCCGTACAGACCAATTAAGAGGTTTTACGAATAACCCTAGCAGTGACTTTATAGAGTTGATTAGAGGCGCTGAGGAGCTTATAGATAGGCAGCATGAAACAGGAGAAGACCTATCACAGTCAATATCAGCATTGCTCAGACTTGCAAAGATTAACACTTAATAGAAGAAGCAGCGTAAGCTGCTTTTTTATTGCCTTACTTATTATCACTTAACCCCGCGCGCCTATAATGATAATTTATTGTTTATCACTTAACCCCGCGGCGTTTATCATTTTGCGTCGGCGGCTACAGTTACAATTCCATTTAACGTTGTTTGCTTATTGATAACGTAAAAAAATCACAGCACCTTTAAATTTGCACCGCGTTGTAGCCCTTTATAAACGTGGGGTTGAATGAGTTATCCACGGTTTCTGTGGATAACTCTGTTTATTAAACTTTAAGAACATCAGCACCCCCAGCGTTGTAGGGCGCTACAACGATTTCAAGTATTAAAAAGCTTTTTTTTTATGTTCTTAAAAACAAAGACTTATGATTCAGCTTAGATAGCCACCTAAACGATAAATAAAATTTTTCGTGACGATAAAGCATTATCGCTAACTGTGTAATAAATCAGCAAAACCTAAAAGCTAAATGTTGCAAAAGTTATATAAATGTATTTAATTTGGTTTTTAATGTGTTTGTGCGAAATTTATTTACAACAGCATGAAAATAATAGTTTATTGATAAAAAGCGGATTAAATGGTTTAGGTTTAATAAAGCATGGCTTGAACAGCTCGGATGCTTTAAAATATGCCGTTCAGTAAAAGAGGCTTATTTATTTTATGCGCGCACATTCTCAATCACATACTCGCCCTGATTTACTCACCGCTCCAATCTTGCCTACGCTAAAGAAAATGACCGTTCCAATGATTTTTGGGATGATAACCTTAATGATGTTCAACATAGTTGATACTTTTTTTATTAGCTTATTGGGTACAGAGCCGCTTGCCGCGGTGAGTTTTACATTTCCCGTTACTTTTACTGTAATCAGTTTAGCAATTGGTTTAGGTATAGGTACTTCTGCGGTTATTGCAAAAGCATTAGGCAGTAACAATATAGAAGAAGCGCGTTTTGATGCCAGTGTGTCGTTGTTGGTAGCGGTAATATTAGTATTGGTTTTATCTGCTTGTGGCTATTTATTGATAGATCCTATATTTACCTTGCTTGGGGCAGGGGAGCAAGTACTCCCGTTAATTCATCAGTATATTAGTATTTGGTTTTTGGGTAGTGTGTTTTTAATTACCCCCATGATTGGAAACTCAGTACTGCGTGCGAGTGGTGATACTAAAACACCAAGCATTATTATGGGCGGAGCTGGGCTTATTAATGCCGTACTCGATCCGATGCTTATTTTTGGCTTTGGTCCTATTCCCGCATTAGGTATTAAAGGGGCCGCTATTGCCAGTGTTATAGCTTGGGCAGTTGCAGTGGCGATTATTTTATACATATTAATTTTTAAAAAGCAGTTGCTTAGTTTAAAAACGGGCAAACAAACTATTGTTGGTGCAATTCGTAAAATTTTAAAAATTGGTTTGCCGGCAGCGGGGGCTAACATGCTCACCCCTGTTGCTATGGCGGTAATGACCGCATTGGTTGCTCATCATGGCCCCGAAGCTGTGGCAGCTTTTGGGGTAGGGAGTCGAATAGAATCAATAGCGAGTTTAGTGGTATTAGCTTTGTCGATGACCTTACCACCTTTTATTAGCCAAAATTTTGGGGCAAGTCATTTTTCTCGCGTAAAAGATGCCTATCTAGGTACGCTCAAGTTTGTAATGTTGTGGCAGTTTGTTATTTATATTGTATTAATTATTTTTTCAGGCGTCATTAGTGAAATATTTGGTAAAGAGCAAGCGGTTGTTGATGTCATCAAGCTGTTTATTTATACCATTCCTTTAAGTTATGGCTTGCAAGGAGTGATCATTTTATCAAACTCCTCGTTTAACGCTTTACACAAACCCATGAACGCCTTAGTTTTGAGCGTTATTCGATTGTTTGTTTTTTATATTCCCTTTGCGTATATCGGAAACGAACTCGCAGGCTTAATCGGCTTGTTTATTGGCGCGGCCATTGGTAATTTATTCACAGCCCTTGTAGCCTACAAGTGGTTTATGAAAGAAATTGAAGCGTTAAGCAGTCAAGCATTACAGGAGTGTAGTCATTGAGCGATCATTTTCAGTTAGTATCAAAATTTAAACCCGCAGGGGATCAGCCAACCGCTATTGCTCAGTTGTGTGAAGGCTTAGAGGCCGGACTGGCCCAGCAAACCTTATTAGGCGCAACGGGAACCGGTAAAACGTTCACTATGGCTAACATTATTAGTGATTTAAACCGGCCAACTATTATTATGGCGCATAATAAAACCTTAGCGGCTCAGTTGTATGGCGAAATGAAAGAATTTTTTCCACACAATGCGGTTGAATACTTTGTATCTTACTACGATTACTACCAACCTGAAGCCTATGTGGTAGCCAGCGACACCTTTATCGAAAAAGACGCATCTATTAATGAGCATATAGAGCAAATGCGACTCAGTGCCACCAAAGCGCTTTTAGAGCGACGCGATACCATTATTGTTGCCTCTGTATCGGCAATTTATGGTTTGGGCGATCCTGACTCATACATGAAAATGATGCTGCTTTTAAAAGTGGGTGAAAAGGTCGACCAACGTGACATGCTGCGCCGTCTTGCAGAGCTACAATATACGCGAAACGATATTGATTTTAGTCGCGGTACATACCGCGTTCGTGGTGAAGTAGTTGATATATTTCCAGCTGAATCAGACACCTATGCAGTGCGTGTAGAAATGTTTGATGACGAAGTTGAACGCTTAAGTATTTTTGACCCATTAACCGGTGCGGTAGAAAAACACATAGTGCGTGCCACTATTTATCCTAAAACTCACTATGTAACGCCACGAGAAAAAATTCTCGAAGCCATAGAAAAAATTAAAACCGAACTCAAAGAGCGCAGAGCACAATTGCTCAGCGCAAATAAGTTAGTAGAAGAGCAACGCATAGCTCAGCGTACCCAATACGATATAGAAATGATGACCGAGCTTGGTTATTGCTCTGGTATTGAAAACTACAGCCGTTATTTATCGGGGCGTACACCTGGCGATCCACCGCCAACATTACTGGACTATTTACCCGACGATGCATTAATGATTATTGATGAATCGCACGTAACCGTCTCGCAAATTGGTGCCATGTATAAAGGTGATAGAAGCCGTAAAGAAAACCTCGTTGAATATGGTTTTAGAATGCCCTCAGCTATGGATAACAGGCCACTGCGTTTTGAAGAGTTTGAGGCCATTGCACCACAAACCATTTATGTATCGGCCACCCCGGGCGACTTTGAATTAGAGCGCAGCAACGGCGAAGTTGCAGAGCAGGTTATTCGTCCAACCGGCTTACTTGACCCTGTTATTGAAGTGCGCCCGGTAGGCGATCAGGTTGATGATTTACTCTCAGAAATTTACAAATGTGTTGAAGCAAAAGAGCGAGTGCTGGTAACCACGCTTACCAAACGTATGGCTGAGGATTTGACCGACTACCTGAGTGAGCATAATGTAAAAGTACGTTATTTACACTCTGACATTGATACGGTAGAGCGGGTAGAAATTATTCGTGATTTACGTGCCGGTGTATTTGATGTGTTAGTAGGCATTAACTTACTACGTGAAGGCTTAGATATGCCAGAAGTTGCACTAGTGGCTATTTTAGATGCCGATAAAGAAGGCTTTTTACGTTCAGCACGCTCACTTATTCAAACAATAGGCCGTGCGGCGCGCCACCTTGACGGTCGCGCTATTTTATACGGTGACAGAGTGACTAAATCGATGGCCAAAGCCATTGAAGAAACTGACCGACGTCGAGAAATACAACACGCTTATAATGTTAAGCACGGTATTGAGCCCAGTGCCTTGGTTAAAAAGATACTTGATGTAATGGATGTAGGTGAAGATGCCTCACCGCAAGACAATCTACAGCTTATTCGTAAAGACTCTAAAAAAATCCTCAGTGCTAAAGAAATTGCAACGCAAATTAAGCAGTTAGAAACCAAAATGCATGCGTATGCCAGTGATTTAGAATTTGAAAAAGCCGCCTCAGTGCGCGACGAAATACATGAACTACAACAACAGTTGATTAATTAAATGACAACCGATTTTACTCCCCTTATAAATGCTTTGGCAGACACGCCTTTTTCCGATAATGAGCTTTGCCGCGTTTTTCATGGGCGTGGCCACAGTGTGGAAGCGCTTAGTCATATTAACTTAGACCTTTACCCACCAAGTTTGTTTTTGGTGTCATACAGTGAAATTGACGAGGAAACACTCGCTGCACTCACCGATACGTTATGGCAATGGGCACAACAACATCATCCAGAGTTAATTACTGCATTGGTGTATCAGCAGCGAGCTGGGCTGCAAAGCCATAACACCCTTGTTCACGGTCAACTGCCAGTTCGTCATAGCGTAGCCGAAAATGGGGTGCGTTTTTTGGTTGATTTAATGAGTAAGCAAAACACCGGTATTTTTCCTGATATGCGAAAAGGCCGTGAGTTTGTTATGCAAAATAGTAAGCACGCCAAAGTACTTAATTTGTTTTCTTATACCTGTGGCTTTTCGGTTGCGGCTATGCACGGCGGCGCAGACCATGTGATGAACATGGATATGAGCAAAGGTGTGTTAAAAGTGGGTAAGCAAAACCACCAACTCAATAATGTCGATCGTGGGGTCAGTTTTTTACCGCACGATATTTTAAAGTCGTTTGGTAAGCTAAAAAAAGCCGCACCGTTTGATTTGATTATTGTTGATCCGCCCAGTTTTCAAAAAGGCAGTTTTATCTTAACCAAAGACTATCAAAAAGTGCTGCGCAGACTTCCTGAGCTTTTAAACGATACTACACAGCTATTGTTATGCGCTAATAGCCCTGAGCTTACAGAAAACGATTTTAAAGCACTTATTGAAGAGCATACTCAAGGTGCTATTGAGTTTGTTAAACGCCTAGAACCTACTGATCGCTTTATTGAAATTGATAGCGATAAAAGCTTAAAAGCATTGGTGTACAAAACAAAAACATAGTGAGTTAAATGAAACTGAGTAAACGTTTAAACGCCATCAATTCGTTAATTACACAGTCTTACGATATTGTTTGGGATTGTTGTTGCGATCATGGCTTTTTAGGTATGGCATTACTTGAGCGCGGCATAGCCAAACAAATAAACTTTGTTGATATTATTCCAGAGTTAATGGAAGCGCTTGAGCAGTCGCTACAACAATTTGAGCAAGGAAAGTCTTTGCCTTCATGGCAAGTGCACTGCGAAGATGTTGCTCAAATTAAACTGCCAACAGGTGCTAAGCAAGTAATTGTTATTGCTGGGGTAGGGGGCGATTTATGTTTAAAGCTAATTCAGCAAATTATTGCTAATAACCCACAAAGCCTTAAACAACTTAGTTTTATTATTTGCCCTATTATGCACCTTTATAAGGTACGTGCGGGTTTACAGGCGTGTAATTTGCAGCTCGAAAGCGAGCAAATTATTGTTGAAAATAAGCGTTTTTACGAAGTGTTACAAGTCAGCTTTAATGCCACGGGCACTATCACTAAAACGGGAGCTCATATGTGGGATACACATAACCCTCAACATCATCAATATCAGCAACAATTGCTTGACCATTATACTCGAATGCTCAATAAAGATAGACTTTACTATCAAAAAGTTATAACAGAGTATCAACACGTATTTGAACGCTAAATACTGACAAAAAGTGTGATCGTTTTTTATGATTAACTTCGTAAAGTGCTTCATAGTTAATATCTTGCCGCTGGGCAGATTTATTTGGTTTATATATGTCAGATAACAACATAAAAATTGAGTCATTATTAGGTGATGGGCAAAAATGGCAACACAGCTACGAGCAACCCATTTCGTATGCGCCACTAGTGCAACTGGCTAATAAAAATTGGATTGTTCCGCAGCATTTTTTGCGTTACAAGCATACACTGGCCAGTGTTAATGAAGTGCTTAACGACATTAGTTTTTCCAACCACTTCAGCGTGTTAGCAGCTGAAAAAAACAGTGATGTTTATTTGCAAGTAGCAGTACTTAGTCCCGACAATTATCGCGCTGATAATAAAGCAAAAAAACTATTGTTTGGTCGCCGTTGGCCAGTAGAGCAGAACCTGCCTACCTCGGAGCTTATTCAAACTGCATTTTTAGCGTTAAAAGTGGCGCGTGAGCATGAGGTAAGAGAGCTTTTTCAGCTGCAACACCAAGGCGCAACTAGTACGCCATTTAATAATCATCATGACTTACCCGTTATGGCACAAAATCCCGAGCTTGTTAAAAGTACATCGTTTAAAAATATTTCATTGAACGAGCTGATAGAGCGCCTTGTGTTTGCGGATAACCAAATAGAGCTAATTAACTGCCAAGCTATAATCACCGGTGAACAGGTGTATACGGTTCAACTTCATTGCGATAGTTGCCAGCTGAGTGAGTTTAATAACAAAACTTTGTCATTCTTAGCACCGGATACAACAACAAATAGCTTTTTACATAGTTTTATTGCCGCATTGGTTGCTATAAGCAATGATTATGTGAGCGAGCATTTTAAATACCAAGGTTTTGCACGTTTTAGTAAGCATGTACAGGCGGAGCAAATAGGCGAGTTAAGTGTTTCTATGCGTTCGCCAAGTTCAGTTAGTTTGTGCTCAATGGGTAAACAAGAGGCGAATCAGTTAAATTTTGAAATAGACAGTGGCAGAGCACCGCAAGGGTGTGGTCAAGCAATTGGTGGTTTTTTAGCTGCCCATGGCATTGAGCAGCCTGAAAACGCACATTTATACCCAAATTACTTGTAACGTATACATTAAAGTTTGTTTATTTCTTGTTTTACGTTATAGCTTGAGTCGGTAACAATGGCTTCAAGTGTTTGTACTCGTTGTTTAAGTTCACTCACTTGAGCGGTTACCTCAGCTAGTTGTTTGTGTGCGTCTTGATTGTTGTCCTGTACTTTATGTTTAAATTCAAGGTGCTTTTTATACATATCGTAAATAACTCCCGAACCTACAGAAATAAGTACAATGAGAACTATCATTGTTGTGCCAGACATAATTACTTCCTTTAACTTTTATTTAAGCTTAAATTATAACCATAATTAAGCGCTCATAAAGCTAATTAATTGTAACTTTATTTGTATTTATAAATATTCGATAAGTCATTGTTATTATTTGTGACGCCACCATATAGTAATTATGAAGTTTTTTAATCGATACAAGGAGTAGGTATGTTAAATAATAAAATTCCACCGGTTGTGGTTGTGGTGTTTTTTGCTGCTGTAATGGCACTGATTGCACATTATAGCGTGATTGATTTTAGCGCATTTATTACTTATCTCTCGCTAGCACTTGTCGCTACTGGGTGTATATTTTGTATTGCTGGGGTCGTGAGTTTCCGGTTTGCTAAAACAACAGTACTACCTAACAAACCAGAACAAGCGTCTAGTTTAGTTACCTCAGGTGTTTATAAATTCTCTCGTAATCCGATGTATTTAGGTTTTGCGTTTATATTAGCAGGCTGGGGCGTGTGGTTGGGTTCAATGTGGGCTTTTTTAGGTGTAGCAGGGTTTATTGCTTACATTACCTTATTTCAAATAATCCCAGAGGAACGGGCGCTCCACAAATTATTTGGTGAGCAATTTGACGATTATAAATCACGAGTAAAACGCTGGCTTTAACGTTTTATCGCAACAAAAAAGGCTACCCTTGGTAGCCTTTTAGTGTATTAACGTTGAACTTTACTCATATTCAAGCGGGTCTGTCACGTTGTTAAGCTCAAAGGCCTCTAAACGTTCTTGGCAGGCACCACATTTACCACACGCTTTGTCACGACCATTATAACAGGTCCATGTTTGGCTGTAGTCTAAGCCCATTTTAATACCGTCGGTTAAAATATCGATTTTAGTATTGTTTAAATACGGGCTAAAAATTTCTACTGCATCGTAATTTGCAATACGACATACATCATCCATCTTTTTAACAAACTCAGGACGACAGTCAGGGTAAATTGCATGATCGCCTGAATGCGCGCCGTAATATACTTTGCTCGCTTTAAGCGACACTGCATAACCTACCGCTAAGGAAAGTAAAATCATATTGCGGTTAGGCACAATGGTGCTTTTCATGCTTTCTTCTTCGTAATGGCCTTCTGGCACATCAATATCGTCTGTTAACGACGAACCACCAATAAGCTGATTAATTGCTGATATATCAACAATTTTGTGCGGGACATTTAGCTTTTCACATACGTTGGCGGCAACTTTAAGTTCTTTAACATGACGCTGACCATAATCAAACGAGAGGGCATAAACATCATGGCCTTGCTGCAAGGCTTTATTTAATACAGTAAATGAGTCCATACCGCCGGAATAAATAACAACTACTTTTTGCGTCATACGTGGTTTGCTCTTTAGTTTTGATAGAGGTTTATATCAGGGCGCGATATACTACACGGCCAAGGCATAAATGACAATTTTTGCACCGTGCTTTGCGATTTTTAATAGTAACAATTTTGCCGTCAGGTTGTAAGTGAGATTTCTTTTGTACAAAATTAATGAAGTGTTTGAAACCATTCAAGGTGAAGCGAGCTTTACCGGTACGCCGTCTATATTTTTACGCCTGCAAGGTTGTCCTGTGGGATGTTCGTGGTGTGACACTAAACAAACCTGGGATGTTGATAATGTATATAAAGTATCACTAGATGACACGGTAGAAAAAAAAGCCGACTCTGATCATTGGGCTGAGGCCAGTGCCGCGCAGGTCCTGGAGTTATTTAAATCCCGTGGCTATACCGCCAAGCATGTTGTGATCACCGGTGGTGAACCTTGCATGTACGATTTAAACCCAGTGTGTAATTTATTGCATGATCATGGCTTTAGCACGCAAATAGAAACCAGTGGCACCTTTGAAATTCTCGCCCCTGCCCAAACGTGGGTTACGGTATCGCCAAAAATTAATATGCGTGGTGGTTACAAAGTATTGAGCAGTGCTATGCAA
This sequence comes from Pseudoalteromonas sp. S1609, assembly GCF_005887255.1. Lineage (GTDB taxonomy): Bacteria > Pseudomonadota > Gammaproteobacteria > Enterobacterales > Alteromonadaceae > Pseudoalteromonas. Next base: position 44,681 of record NZ_PNDJ01000040.1, read on the forward strand.
CGCGCCGATGAAATTAAACACCCAATTGCTATGCAAAAGCACGTAGAAGAACTGGAAGAGTTATTTGTCGCCACGGGTGTTAACCCAAAACTGGTATATTTACAGCCAATCAGCCAAAAAACGTCGGCAACTAAATTAGCCATTGATACCTGTATCGCCAAAAACTGGCGTTTATCAATTCAAGTACATAAGTATTTGGGAATTAGTTAAAGAGCAAGCGCAGCTGTAAGCGTTTAGTTGCTCGGCGTTAAGTTATATTATGTAGGTTGGGTTGAGTGCAGCGAAACCCAACAAAAAAGTTTTTCAAATTGTTTTGAATGGTGCTTCATAGACTATAAAGTGCCACGAGCGGACATTGTGAGCGTTGTTTTAAGCGGCGAGAAGTAGTTCGTTAAAATATAAAGTGAAGTGGCGCTTAGCAAACTATACGAATCCGAGTGGTTAATACTATTTATGTTTCGCGACGTCTAATGTATCTTTATTTTAAAGACAAATAACGAATTACTTTTACCAGTCGCAACCAATAAGTGACGATTATCATCGGTAAGAGTAATAGATGAGATTCCATTTAATTCATCATCATGCACATTTACTAGCTTATTCTTATAGCTAAGTCGCCCATCAGCTTTCACACTAAATAAATATAGACCGCTACCCGACTCCCCAGCTGCATATATTTTTAAGCCATCTGACGATATCGCTAAGCTACTTGCTCCCTCTAAGCCAGAACCGCCAATATCCGAATTATTTATTGCCTGTAAAAATGTAAATTGTCCGGTATCCAATTTGTGAAAAACAACAATAGAATTACTCCCAGCACAGGCAACATACAAAAATTTTCCATTTGGTGAGACAACAATTTCTTGTGGATTAATAAATTGCTTCAAACCTGCAATGTCATTTTTTAATACTTGTTTTGCTAATAAGTCACCGCTAGGGTCTCTATCATAAATGGTTAATTGATGACCATCAAAACCTAGGACGTACAACTCATTATTTAGTGGAGATAAAGCTATGGCAATAGGTTTCCCTAAATCATTACTAAGTGGCTTAGCGTCTTTTATAACTCTATTAAAAATAACCTTTTTATCCTCCATTACATCTAAAATAGAAATAGCGTTACTCATATAGCTTGCAACGAAGAGCTGCTTTTCGTTGTTAGCCTTGACGATATCCCAAGCGCCTAAAAGACCAAGGCTATCAAGTTTGCCTATTGGCACATTACTATCAAACACTCTTTCATAGCTTAGACCGTCACTGATAAATTGATTAAAACGGTAACTATTATTATTTCTAGAGAATTTGGTTAAGGCGCCATCATAGAATCCAGTAACGACTATTTCATTACCGAGATCAAAATAGGTAACACCAGAGGCGCCTTCTAAACCGTTTATGTTGGTGGCGGTATTTTTGAACACTTGGCTAAAAGTTAGCTGAAAATTTTCGTCTAAATTAAAAACAGCGAGAGCATTATCGTCTCCACTAGAAACAAAAACCTTTGAATTATCTGAAATAACCTTAACACTCCTAGGATTACCTAAGCCATCAAAGTCGTTAACGTCATCTTTTAGTATTTGGATGAGCTGAAGGTCTTCTATACCACTAGCATATGAGGCATCGGTGCTAACAAGCCCCACAAAGAAGAAAAGTGCAATCATCTTTTTATTATTAAACATTAATTTTAAACTCTTTTAGGAACATAGCGCCTGTATAAACTGTGGAGCGAGTTAGCGCACTTCTTCGCCTTTTGTATTTTGCAAAAACGACAGCTTGCGGAGTCAGATTTGATACGCTTGTTATAGGCCGTAATCTCGCTCTACTTTTGAGATACGAACTTTAAATGAATCATACCAAGACTTACGACCAGTTTTTTGAGCTTCTAAGTGCTCAGAGTTAGCTTTCCAATTTTTAATTGAATCTAGATCTGCCCAGTAGGAAACAGTTATGCCAACATTTTCTCTAGCTGATTCTATGCCTAAAAAACCAGGTTGTTGCTCAGCAAGCTCAACCATCCTATTTGCCGTTTCACCGTAGCCATTATCATCTTCAGTTCGCGTAGAAGTGAAAATCACAGCAAAATATGGAGGTTTAGGTGTATTAGCGATAGCTGACATTGGGTCTCCTAAGTATATAACGCCTCGTTAAAAGTTATCGGTTTTTTGTCCTTTTGAACGACTCATTAGAAATTTTAACATCGTTCTCTGAAATTTTCTTGCCTCTTCGTCAAAAGAGAGCATTTTCACTGCTATACCAATGCTTCCGCACACTCTTAACCACTAAAACCAACGCATAGTAAAAATGCCACGCGTGCGAATCGTTCTTGAAGAATTTGCTAGCCAACTTCAACCGCAGAAGTAATTAACCCGTAGTCTTCTATGTCCTCGTTATTTCCCATTACATACGAAAGCTCATCGAGAGCTGAGTTTGCATGCTTAAGAAATTCAATCGTCAAGAGTTCATTATAAGGTCGCTTAAAAACTGCAAATTCGACTTCACTGTCACCCAGATCGTATTCATATCTATCGGGCTTTGCATGTGCCAAACTATTTCTTGCACCACGAAGTGCATCAAGGACTTCATGTAATCCTTCGATATGCTCGACATATAAAATCGAGAAAACATTTTTCGTTTCCAATGATACGGTTTCTTTTCTTTGAAGCTTTCTCGGAGTAAGCCAAAACCCGCCATATTTATTAACACCTCCGCCAGAAATACATGTGAGATTAAACATGCTTGCATATCCATACTAATACCATTGGAGTGACCAGAACTATTTTTTGTCTCAATGCAATCAAGTTGATATTGAGCTAAATTCGCAAGGTCTGAATGTGGGTTGTATCTAACTTGATACTCCAAATTATCTTCAGTTGGCTAACAGCTTTATCAGAGGACACTTTCCTCTTATTCTTACTAAGTTAATGACGACTCATCTGAATGACAGGTTCTCGCTATGAGCTCAACTGGCTAATATACTCGCTTGGGTAATCAAATTAATGTGCAATATAAAAATAAAATACGTTTCAGGGGTTAAGTAAATTACTAACTTTTAAATGTACTGTCACAACAATAATAATCTTCTTGAACAGCTTAAAACTTAAAACTTAGTGCATAACGTAATTTTTAATCGCTAGGGTAGGCGTATTTACTATTGAAATATTAAGTCGAAGGTAAACACAAAAACGCTACTATAAAGTAAATTTATATGAAGCTGAATCGCTGTTTCTGAAAATTCAAACAATGGCACTGACAAGTGCGCCAGCGTCTGTAATACCTGCATCTTTCATGGCTTGGCTAATCATTTGCACCAGCGCTATTACCTGAGATTGTGTTGATGAAACGATGTTTGCTTGTGCTTCAATTTGTGCCTGTATAGCCTCGTCTTCTTGGTCCGATTGAGCTTGTAATTGAGTGAGTTGTTCTTTTTGTTCTTCAAGCAGCTGTTTGAGCTCTTTAAGTTGCTCTATCATTTTTGCAATATATTCAGGCATTTCTGAATTTGTGGTTTTTTCAACGTTTTGATCAGCCTCTTTTCCCGAGAGTTTATTACGCTCTCTGTCTGATAATTGATAATCAGCGTTGTCCTTATTTTTAGTTGTTTCTTTTGTTTGTTGTGCAGCATTTATTTTTTCTGCTGCAATTTTAACGTCAAAGGCTGAGTGTTTATTTAGCTGTATCACGGTTAATTATCCATAATGTTATTCGTTACCAATTTAGCTATCGGCAGGAATGCTAAAGTACTAAAGCGATAAATACAAAAAAGCGTTGCCCTTGAGCAACGCTTTTATTTTATCTTGTTTAGCCTTTAGCCTTTAGCCTTTAGCCTTTATTCAGCAGCTAAATAATCCAATACCACTTGGTGATGATCTTTGGTTTTAAATTTATCAAACAAGTGTTTAATTTTACCGTCTTGACCGACTAAGAAAGTGAGGCGGTGGATACCATCATATTCTTTGCCCATAAATTTTTTGTATCCCCACACGCCAAATGCCTCAGCAATGGCATGATCTTCGTCAGAAAGTAGGTCAAAGTTAAGCTCTTTTTTAGTTTCAAAGTTTTTAAGGCGCTTAATTGGATCTGGGCTTATACCAACCACGTGAGTGTTGAATTTTGCAAGCTCGGCTTGTTGGTCACGCAGATTCTCGGCTTGTACGGTACAGCCTGGCGTTGACGCTTTAGGGTAAAAGTATACCAATACTTGTTTTTCTTTTAATAACTCGTTGAGCACGACGGTTTCGTCATTTTGGTTTTGTAAGCTAAAAGCCGGTGCTGTGTCGCCACTTTGTAATGGGGTAATTTTGTTCATGCTAAACTCCTTAGCGAATACGTCGAAAGATGTAATCTACGTTTAAAACGTGCGAAAGGTTTTCAAAACTAATTTTAAATTGGTCAATGTCAACGTCAACGGGAATATTAAATTCAAGTTCACAGCGCATTTTAAGTTCAGTATCTTCTTCGTAGGTATCTGATTTTAATGAGCAAATATTAATATTACTGTCTGCAAAAAAGCGCGTTACTTTACTCAAGGTGCCAGGGGTGTCTATGCCAGTATATTCTAGGGTGTAACCTGCACAAAACTCGCTTTGATTATGGCTTGAAGTGCGTTTCATCATAGTAAGCAGGCCAAGCTCCATACCTTTGGTAGGCAGGGTGTGCTCAATACGGCTAATGGCTGACATATCACCGCTAAGTAGCATAATAAAAGTAAGTTCGTTGCCTAAAATAGCAATGCGGCTATCTATAATATTACAGTGGCAATCACTGACGAGTTGCGTAAGCTCACTAACGATGCCCGATCTATCTTCGCCAATTGCGGTTAAAACAATTTGATGATTTGAAAATGCAGTCATGGGTTTTAAAGTACCTAAGTTACTTGGATGATAACAACCGACTTGTCAACAAAAAATAAACACGTAGCGTTGCACGGCGGCAAAGTTTAACACAAAACCCGCGTTAAACTACAGCGACGGTTAATTTTAGGCGGTTAATAGTGCAGTGTTTCTTGTTTTTACAAGCTTGTGAAAGTACCATAGCAAAAATGTGTCTATTTGTAGCCTAGTCTGTCGGTCATCTTGTTGGCTTAATGCAGTTAGATAAGCAAATTATAAATGTAAAGTTAATATTGATTTTACACTGAACCAAATCGGTATTACCCACTCATATATTTGTTAAAACAATTAAGGGTATGCTAAGGAGAATTATCTGTGCAGTATTGGATCCCAAAAGCACTTGCAGTAAGTGTATTGGTAAGTTTGTCAGGGTGTAGTGTATTTACAAGTGATGCCCATAATGAGCGTAACTACCGCGCCCATGAGCCGGTTAAAGCACCTGCTTCGTTATCACAACCCGCTCAAGATCCTGTTTATAAGATGGATGTGGGTCAATATGATAATAATCCGGAGGCAACAAACTATCGTCCGCCGGCGCAAGTATTAACGGTTGCTAAAGGCAGTTGGGTTGAGGAAGCAGATAAACAAGCACGTATTTATTTTGATAAAAATGATGGCATTGACGATTTAGATGTATTCATTTGGGACTCGATTCAAGCAGTGCTTGCTGACAACAACATTAGTGCGACACAACAAAACAAAATGCAAGGAACACTTGAAACAGATTGGTACGCTATTGTTAAGCCAGAGGAAAGCTGGTTATGGGGCGATGATGAAAGTGTTGATTTAGAACGTTTTAAATTTACTATTGAAGAAAAAGAGCATCAACGTACAGCGTCTTTAACTGCTGAGCTTATTGATTTTAAAGGCGATAAGCCTTTGACTGATTTATTAAAACAGCAGCTAGAAGTACGTGCACTTAACCAAGTAGTAAGTGAGTTTGATTACCGCTATCGTCAACTTGAAGTTGATATGCGTAAGCGTAAAGGGGTAATTTCATTAGAGCTTGGGTTTGATAACAAAGGCAATGCAGCACTTGTTACTGAGCAAGCCTACGATACAGTATTCGATCGCTTTTCTGGATTCTTAGAGCGCTTATCTTTCACCATTGTTGAAATAAACCAAGAGACAGGTTTAATTACAGCAGATTACGCCAAAGTAGAAAGTAGCGTATGGGATTCTATTTGGGGCGATGAACCAACAGAATTACCAATTGATGAAGGCCAATACCAAATTTTGGTTAGCAAAACCAAGCAAGGTGGCACCAGTCTTACGTGGATGGATGACAAAGGCGAAACGCTTGAACCAGGTACAATGAATGGTTTACAGCAAGCATTAGAAGCGGCGTTAATTAAGCGCGGTATTAAAATTTAATAATTATAAATACTTACCACAAAAAGAGCACTTAGCTCTTTTTGTGGTTTTTACAGGTTGAAAATATGTCTCAGTTAGATTCATCACGCCCAGCATCCGTTCAAAAAAGTTATGATTTGAAAGTATGGTTGGTTTTTTTAATTCCTTCTTTAATCGGCGTTTTTTTGTTCATGACGCCAGTACCGTCTGGCGAAATAATGACGATACCTATCGCGGTAATGGCCAAGGCAATTCAAGCCTCATTCAGTGAGATAGCATTAGGACTAATAGCTACCATTATTTGTATTACTGGTGTAATGTCGCTGATGCTTAGTATCTTTAAACCGAAAAGCTTAACCAAATTTCGCTTATTAAATCATTTGTTTAATGTGAGTTGGATTTGGTTAGTAACACGGTTATTTGGTATGGCGTTTGTGCTTTTAACTTATTTTCAAGTGGGGCCGCATGCTATTACCTCAGAAAATACTGGCTTGCTAGTATTAAAAGATTTATTACCGGTGCTGTTTTCGGTATTTATTTTAGCGGGCTTATTACTGCCTTTATTACTTAATTTTGGTTTACTTGAGCTGGTGGGTACCTTGCTTACTAAAGTAATGCGTCCATTATTTGGTGTACCAGGGCGCAGTGCAGTTAACTGCGTTGCTTCATGGTTAGGTGATGGTAGTGTGGGCATTTTGATGACTGCGCGTCAGTACGAAGATAAATATTACACTCAACGTGAAGCTGCGATTATTGGCACCACTTTCTCAGCTGTATCAATTACCTTTTGTTTGGTTGTTATTGGCCAAGTAAAGCTTGAATACTTATTTGCACCTTTCTACCTAACCGTGTGTTTAGCGGGTGTAGTGGCTGCGATAATTGTTCCGCGTTTACCACCACTGCGTTTTAAAAAGGACGTGCTTATTGATGGTGAACAACCTGATGGCAACGCCGAGCTAGTACCTGAAGGAAAAACATTATTTAAGCACTCTCTTGATGTTGCATTGACTAAAGCAGAAAAAGCGCCAGGCTTGAAGGGCACCTTAGAAGAAGGTATACACAATGCATTTGATATGGTGTTTGCAGTATTACCAGTAGTCATGGCGGTGGGTACATTTGCACTTATTATTGCTGAATATACTCCGATATTTCAGTATTTAGGTATGCCGTTTATTCCGTTCTTGGAGCTTTTACAAGTACCAGAAGCTGAAATGGCTGCACAAACTATTATGGTCGGTTTTGCAGATATGTTTATTCCTTCTATTTTAGCTGCAGGTTCAATTGAAAGTGATGTAACACGTTTTATTATTGCAGCCATGAGTGTGACGCAGCTTATTTATATGTCTGAAGTGGGCGCACTTTTATTAGGAAGTAAAATACCAGTTAATATTTTTGAGTTGTTTGTTATTTTCATTCTCAGAACATTAGTTACATTGCCTGTTATTGCCTTAATGGCACACTGGTTAGTTGGTTAAGTAATGATTTAAACGAAAAAAGCCCTGAATATTCAGGGCTTTTTTATGTCTTTTTTATGAGTAATAGAGGGAGAGGCTTTAAACTCGCTTTTTGCACTTAAACGCAGCAGTGCTAAATTACCGATAACAATAGCCAGTACAATCGAGATAACGAGTACGATTTGCCAAATTTGCATGTTGTTGACCTTATTGTTTTTTAAGCAGTAATTATGACCGCTTTCAATATAAGCCGCAACATTTTGAGTGTTTATTACGGGTGTTTAAAACCGTTGTGCTACCGACAATGTTAAAAAGTTTATTCCTGGATTAGGTGCTTTAAATCCTGCGTTTGAATAGTGAATAATACGCAGTGCTACGTTGGTTTCTCCAAAATCGGCCACTAGGCCTATTCTATCTTCAAACTGATAGTGAGTACTTAGGTTTTTACCTGCAAAATGGTGCTCATCAAGTAGGGAAAAGCCAATACCAGCCTCCACATAGAATGGCGTATTGTATACGCTAAATGCAGGAAACTGCACAACTGGTGAAACAGCGAATACTAGGTTGGATTGTGACTGTTGATCATGGCGGTAATGCCACAGGTTAATGCTGCTTTCAAGGTAAAAGCGGGCATCGCCAACAAAGTTTTGTGTACCCTTGGGATGATATTGATACGCAAGCTTTACCCCAGTCACATTACCTTCGCCTTTTAATAAGTCCACAGCGTAGCCATGGCTTGAGGATGCATAGGCTGCATTTGTTGGCAGTAAAAATAAACAAAAAATAATAATTGAAATCATCTCAAATGAGGTTTTCATAACGACCTACTGGTAGGTAAATTTAAATAGTAATTAAATGATAAGGGCGGTGAATTACTGTTTTCAATAAGGACAAAAATCCGCTTGTAGATGGCTTGTTAACTAAGTTTTTTAACTAATTGAATTTATTTAATTAATTTTATTGGTGCTAATTGGGCATTAATAAGTTGCTTATTTATGCCTTTTTTGTTGCCTGTTATTTGCGTAGATTACACTAAACTTAATTATTTAAACTATGCATTTATTATGAAACTTATAAAGCTTTTAGTGGTTATTGCTGTTTTTTTTAGTAGCGCACTCACTGCACAAACGCAGCCGTCACCTAAACAATTATTGCAAACTGTAGCGGAATCATTATTTAACGATATTGGGCAGGTAAATGCGCAAGGTAATGCCAGCAAAGAAGCGATGTCATTAATTGTTGAGCAGCGTTTGATGCCACATATTGATATTAAGTTTGTGTCGTTTAAATTATTAGGTAAACATATTAAAGGCATTAACCGTGAACAAGGCGTTGCGTTTATAGATGCGGTAGAGCATTACTTAACGGGCACTTATGCTAGTGCGCTTGTGAAGTACACAGGGCAAGATGTAATTTTTGAGCAAGACGCTGCTGCAAGCGACTCTAAATTTGCCACAGTTAAAACGCAAATTATTGAAGCTAATAAACCCACCATAGATTTACACTTTAAACTTCGTTTAGGGAACGATCAGCAATGGAAAGTATACGATATTGTTGCTGAGGGGATTTCGTTACTTAGTGCTAAGCAAAAAGAGATCATTCAACGCATTTCTGATGTGGGTTTAGATCAAGTCACAGCAGAACTTCAGCAAAGTTAGTTCCTCTGTAATTAAAAGCTCCAACCGTAAAAGCAGCTAATGGCGCATGTCGTTAGTTGCTTTTGTATTTTGGCCTATATTGCACGAGTTTACGCTAGCTTGGCAACCTAGCTGTGTTAGAATATCGGCTTCTTTGATTAAGCGTGGTGTCAGCTAAAAACTGTTATAACTGACCACTCACCCGAGCTACACTGGAGTTGTGTTGTTTTAATGGAAAATGTACTAATTTGGCCAAAGGAATACCCGTTACTGGTCAAAGGGCTGGTTGAACAAAACGGTGCCTTCATTTTAGATGCTTTAGAAGCTTGGCCTGCCTGTCGTTCTACTGAAGAAGATGATGCTGTTTGCACCACGGTTTTGCCCCCAATTTATTATTTAACCTGGTTAACCCCCCTAGAGCCGTTTGAAGAATGTTACTTTCAGCATATTTGTGAATATGATGAGGATGCACAAGTCTATATTGCAGCACTTAAAGAGCACTATTTTGCTAATGACTACAGCATAGAAAATATTGTGTTAATGCTGTGTCAGCGACTTGAAAAATACGCAAGTGTATCGGCACAAAATAATATTGAAACGCCGCTTTCATTGATTAGCCTATTTTTTAGTAAACGCTTTTTTACTCTAATAGAGCATGCGCTAGAACAGGATGCCAAGTTGTCGGCAGCAGACACCCTATCAATTTGGCAAGAGGTCGACTTTAGAGAACGCTTAAGTGCTTATATTCCTCAGTCGATTGCAGACATTGACTATTTAGCAGAGCTCACCAGCGAAAAGGTAGCTGCAGGCAAAGATTACTTTACTTTATTAACTCAGGTTTCGCCTGATGTTGATTCTATTGTGTTGTTAGAAAATGCTTTACTTGCCCACCTAAACAAGAAAAAAGCTAAGCAAACCATGGCGATGCGCTTTATTGAGCAGGGCGCTACAGGCGCTTTAACCGATGAAGATAACAAAACAGCATTTATGTGGGCAGCAGAAAAAGGCTATGTAAATGTAGTTGAAACACTCCTGCAGTACCAAGATAAAAAAGCCGTCGACAATAAAGGTAATACGGCGCTGCATTACGCAGTAATGAGTAAAAATGAATCGTTAATGATTTTACTGCTGAAAGCGGGGTATGACTTTAGAGCGCGTAATAACGATGGATTAAGTTGTTATCGTTTAGCGGTAAGTATCAAAGCCAGTAACTTAGTTAAGTGCCTTGAACGTGATTTTGGAATTAAAGAGTTATCACCTGAAGGGCAGTTAGAGCGAATTAAAAAGGTACATGTATTACACGCGGTTGTGGCGTTATTGCTACCACTTCAGTTGTTTTTCTTTTTTGATGAAAACATCACTATAAAAAGTGAGCTTACTCTTTTTATGACCATGACGGCGGTGGTGTGTTTTTTCTTTGCGACAAATTTAAAGCGTTGTTCGTTGTACCCGCATATTAAACATCCTTGGGGATTGTTTTTATTAAGAGTGGTATCGGCTTTTAGCCTTATAGCCCAGCTAGGTTTAGCTTGCATAGTGGGGTTAGCTGCTTTAAGCGAGTTAGTTTAACCATTTATTTAATTAAAAAAACGCGCTAATAAAGCGCGTTTTTTATGTTTTGAGCTGCTAGCTATGAGTTGTTTTTATCGTGTTCATGCGCTGCTTTTTCTTCAGCAAGTTCATCTTTAAGCTTGCGAATCTTAAGTCCAAGCTCTTGTCCTCTATGGCGTGCATAGTAAGTGCAGCCAATAAACATAGACGAGGCGAAAAGTAACTCTAGTAATACCCATACGAGTTCATCTTGAGCAACCCATAGCAATGTAAAGCCATGAATAAAATAAAACATAACGATAAAATTAGCCCACGCATAAGTGTAGGTTTTATCTTGCAGTATGCCTTTTAAAGGTAATAACAGTGGTAGTACATAGACTAAAAAAAGAAAGGCGTTACTGTGGCCTTCTCTGGGGGCTAACACAAACATCCATAGTGGCATTAAAATCAGCAGGCCAAAATAACCAAATAAGGCTAGGCGCTGAAATTTTACGGTCACTGGCTTTTTAGCAGACTCGCTCTTTTGGGTCATTTAAGTTTACTCGCTACTTGCGTCAAGCGTTTGCCTACGCTTTGACATATTTTAATTTCATCTTTACTTAGGGTAGAGCTGTTGCTGCTGCCAGCAACGTGGGAAGCGCCGTAAGGTGTGCCTCCAGTTTCGGTGCCAAGAAGTTCTGGTACATCGTAAGGTACCCCCATTAACATCATCCCGTGATGTAATAACGGCAGTGACAAGTTAAGTAGGGTTGCTTCATTTCCCCCATGCATACTACTCGATGATGAAAACACACAGGCAGGCTTATCTATAAGTTGGCCTTTAAGCCACAGGTCACTGGTGGTTTCCCAAAATGTCTTTGCCTGTGCGGCCATCATGCCAAAGCGGGTAGGTGTACCAAATGCAAGCCCATCACAAGCAACTAAATCGTCTTTATTTATCACAATGTCGTGCGGGTTTTTAGCCACAAACGTGCGCAGCAAGGCGGTTGCGCCTTGTTGTTCTATCGATTCTGCAATTTCATGCGCCATGGCTTCTACAGAGCCATGGCTTGAGTGGTACAGCACCACAATGGTTGTGCTCATTATAGAACGCTTAATACGTTTTCAGGCGGGCGACCCAAGGCTGCTTTGTTGTTGCTAACAACAATGGGGCGTTCAATTAATTTTGGATGTTCCACCATGGCAGCAATTAGTGCCGACTCATCATTTTCATCTTTTAAATTAAGGGCTTTGTACTGCTCTTCTTTGGTACGCATTAGAGCTCGTGCAGAATTAAACCCAAGTTGAGAAACTAAGGTACTAATTTGCTCATGAGAAAGCGGTGTTTTTAAGTATTCAACAACACTCGGTTCAATGTTTTTACTTTGTAATAGGTTAAGTGTTTCGCGTGATTTTGAACAGCGCGGATTATGGTAAATAGTAACTGACATAAAAATAAATCCAAAGTATAAATTGTGGCTATTTTAGGTGAACTCGCCAAATACTTAAAGCCTTGCAAGCTCTTTTTGTAATAACCGATATTGTGTGAGTAACGCTTTTAAACGCTGTTGTTTCACATTTTCAGTTGGCTCAACAAAATTAAGTGCTTTTTGTATTTCGTCAGCCGCTTTTAAATATGCGCCATATTGCGACAACACATCGGCGTTTGCTTCGTGATACGCGGCTAATTTTTCTTGCTTTTTATAGGCATCGGTTAAAAGCTGCTTACCTAAACTATGATCTGGCTTCTCTAATAAAAATGACTTTAGTACATTTTCGGCTAACTCATATTGCTCAGCTTCCAACGCGGCGTTTGCAAAATTTAAAGTAATTACTTGGTTGTTTGGCCGGTAGTTATTTAACTCACTTAAATAACTAACTGCTTCAGCTGCTTTTTTTTGTGCAATTAGCAAATCTGTTTTTGTATCAATATAAAATAAATTTTTAGGATCACTTGCCAATAGCTCATCTAGGATAGGCTGCGCTTCATCCGTTTTCTTTTGATCAACTAAGCTAATTGCTAAACCATACTGTAGTGCTACGTTGTTATAGGTATTTTCGCGCATTAACTTTCTAAATAAGGCCTCTGCATTTTCTGGCTCGTTATCGTAGCGTGCTAGTACACGGCTTTTAGCTAAATTAAAATCAAGGCTTGAACCTATTTGGCGTTTTGGATATTGCTCGGCACGCAAGCGTACATCCGACACGCGGCTTTCTGGTAGCGGGTGAGTGAGTAAAAACGCCGGGGGTTTATATTTATAACGAATTTGCGCTGCCAGTTTAGTTAAAAATTCACTAGAAGCTCTTGCATCAAATCCTGCATTGTTAAGGGTTTGCATGCCAATTCTATCGGCTTCTTGTTCAGCAGAGCGGCTATGGGTGAGTTGGCTAAATGCCGACTGTGTTTGGCTGGCTGAAATAATTGCTATGCCTGCATCTGGGGCTACAACGGTTGCTAAAATACCGGCTATCATACCGGCAATGGTGAGACCGCTATTGTCTTGTTGTTGCTGAATACGCCTTGCTAAGTGGCGTTGTGTTACGTGCGCGATTTCATGACCAAGTACTGAGGCAAACTGACTTTCGTTATCGGCTTGAGCAATTAAGCCTGTGTGAACACCTACATGACCGCCATAAAATGCAAATGCGTTAATTTCTGGGTTATTTAACCAAAAAAATGAAAAACCGAAGCGTACATCATTGGCGTTCGCAACTAATTTTCGGCCTAAGGTTGTTAGGTACTCATCAAGCACTGGATCGTTAATTAATGGTGAAGACCCTCTGATCTGCATCATCATCACTTCACCAATCGCTCTTTCTTTCTCCAGTGGTAATGCCTGCAGCGCAGACGTGCCTAAGTCGGGCAGTTGAAGATTTGTTTGTGCCTTTAACGGCTCACTCATTAGTAGGCTAAATGTAAGCACTGCACTGCATAAAGTGATAAAGGCGGATTTTAGTTGCATTATATTCCTTGTTTATTTTTTATCAGGGGCACTTGTTGGATCATCTGTATATAAACGGCTGTCCTTTTCACATAATTGATAAAACGACTTTATTGTGACCCCATCAACCTTAACAATGTTCAATTGAGTTTGTAAAAAAGCAATAATCTTATGAACTACTTTATGTGAATGCAATATAAGCGCTTTGTCTGCTTCATCGCCTTGTTCTAAATAAAAGCCTATGAATTTATGTAGTTGATTAATGCGAATCACAGTTTTCATGGTTAATGGATCCCATAATATAAATTCCATTGACTCATCATGTCGAGCGTATCTATCGATGGTAGTATCATGAGAAAAAGGGAACGCTTGTAGTTCAAAACCGCGTTCGGTAAATACTTGATGCAACGAAATTCGTGGCTTGTTATTACTCTCTTTCTCAAAAAGCTCGTTTGGGTCGATACCCAAGGACTCTAGGTTCCAATTGCGTTTGTCGATGATACGCTTTATAGCATTATCAAACCCGTGATCTAAAATGCTTTCACACTCACTTACCGATGAGGCTACTAAATGATAAAAATGCGGCAGCTCTCCCCAATTAATTTGCTTTTTAAACCAATTTATTTCTTTGAGAGTTGGATTGCTAGGCAATTGCGCTTTATTATGCGAATTAGGCATTAACGTATCCTTTTAGCTAACTATGCTATAAGGATAAACCATTGCAGAGGTTGTTTTAAGAAAAAGTTAAATTTAACTGTGGTTAATCTTAATTAGCCTAGGTATAGGACTTATTATTAATGTGAACAGGTAGTGAAACGAGTATGCTAGAGCTAGATTTGCGCGCTTATAAATGTCCTCAGCAATTTATTCAGTTTAAATTAGGGTTGCGTGAGGCAATATCGTTAAATCAAGCAATTACTTTTAATATCTCAAGCGAGCTAAACACAGATGATATTGAACGATATTTGCAAAAAAAAATGTATTATTACAAGTTAAATAAACAACAAGCGTTGTTATTAGTGGAGCCGTTGCGTGTTTGAATATGTAAAAGCATGGTATGAAAAAAAGTTTTCTGATCCTAATTCAGTAACTTTACTTTTTTTATTATTGGCACTGGTTGCCATGTTGTACTTTTTTGGCCCATTAATTGTGCCTGTGTTAGTGGCGCTGATCATTGCTTATTTACTAGATTGGCCCGTAGTTCACTTGGAGCGATTTGGCTTAAAGCGTTTTACTGCCACTAGCATAGTCATGCTGATATTTATTGGTATTATGCTCACCTTAATATTAGTTATTGGCCCGGTGCTTTGGCAGCAAAGTAGTAACTTAGTGCAAGAAACACCGCATATGGTTGAGCAAGGTAAATCGTTTTTACTCGACCTTCCAGCTAAATATCCCAGCCTAATTAGCGCAGAGCAAGTACAGTCTATTGTGGTAACGGTAGAGACCAAAGTGCTTGAATTTGGCCAAGTGGTGCTGTCGGCATCGCTCAATTCATTAAAAGATGCTGTTGCGTGGTTAATTTATCTTATTTTAGTACCGCTACTGGTGTTTTTTATGCTGAAAGACAAAGTAGAGCTCAGTGCCAGCATTGCTAAACTGATCCCGCGCCAACGACGCTTAATTTTGCAAGTGTGGCATGAAATGAATCAGCAAATAATGAATTATATTCGGGGTAAAGTATTCGAAATTTTAATTATTGGCTCGGTGTCTTTTATTGCCTTTACGGTATTGGATTTACGTTATGCGGCGCTGTTAGGTGTGTTAGTTGGCTTTTCGGTGCTCATTCCATTTGTTGGTGCTGCGCTGGTGACTATACCTGTGGCGGCGGTGGCGCTGTTTCAGTTTGGTTTAGAAACCCAGTTTTGGACCATTTTAATTATTTACGGCATTATTCAAGCGCTTGATGGCAATGTGTTAGTCCCTTTATTGTTCTCTGAAGCGGTTGATTTAAATCCGGTGTTTATTATTGTTGCCGTACTATTTTTTGGTGGGCTGTGGGGCTTTTGGGGGGTGTTTTTTGCTATTCCATTAGCATCATTAGTAAAAGCGCTGATTAAGGCGTGGTCATCCACACATGAAGAACTCGCAGAAGAGCTCGGTAACTAAAAAGTATAGTAAACGCACTTTAATTACTAAAGATTATTACTCATTCCTATTAAAACTATGTACTATTGGGAATAAGGTATATTTTTTAGTAATAAGGTGCGTTTTTAATGTCAGAGTTTTTATTGCCAGATGAACCTAACAGCCAAGTTTATCTTGATGCAAATGCGACCACACCTGTATTGCCTTGTATTGCAGAGGTGGTGTGCCATGCGATGCAAATTTGTTTTGGTAATCCCTCAAGTCCCCATATAACCGGTATTCAAGCCAAACACTTATTAGAACAAACGAGGCAAAAAGCGCGCAGCGTGATTGGTGCGCAGCAGGGCGATATATTATTTACCTCAGGTGCGACCGAAGGTATTCAAACTGCTATCGTATCAACCTTAATTAATGCCAAACAGCACACAAAATCTAAACCGGTTTTATTGTATGGAGCAACTGAGCATAAAGCGGTGCCTAATACATTAAAACATTGGAATGCCGTGCTTGAAATTAATGCTGAAATTATTGCTATTCCGGTTAACCGAGACGGTATTTTAGATTTAGACTTTATTGCTCAGCATATTGATAACACCCTGATGATTTGTACTATGGCTGTTAATAATGAAACCGGTGTATACCAAGATTTAAGTGCTATAGAAAAGGTGATCCGCAGTCGTAATAACGATGTGACTTGGATGGTTGACTGTGTGCAGGCACTGGGTAAACAACAACTCAACTTAAGCAAAACCACGATTGATTATGCGCCATTTTCAGGACATAAGCTCTATGCACCTAAAGGCATCGGATTATTGTATATTCGTAAAGGAAGCCCATACACGCCGTTTATAGCTGGTGGAGGCCAAGAAAGTGGCATGCGTTCAGGTACAGAAAACCTGCCCGGTATTGCTGGGCTTAATAAGCTGTTTAGTTTGCTGCTTGATAAGCAAGACGATACTTTTAAATCAGCTGATGTACTTAATTTGTATCGCGATAAACTGCATAGCGCTTTAGTTGATACTTTTGGAAGTATTACCTTTAATCATGATTTTGCCTGCTCAGTGCCCACAACACTAAACTTTGCAGTTAATGATTTAACCAGTAAAGAAGTTATTGATTTATTTGACGCTGCAGGTATTAGAGTCAGCGGTGGCTCAGCCTGTAGTACGGGCGCAACTCAAAGCTTTGTACTTGATGCGATGGGAGTGTCACAGTGGCAAAGTGAAAATGCGATTCGTTTATCGTTTGGGCCTGCTGCCACTATGGCGCAAATAGACTATGCATGTGAACAAATTCGCGCACTTAAAACAGTGTTACAAGCAAATTGTTTGGTTATTTCTGATAGTAGCTTAGTAGCACAAGAAGTATGTGCCTTGGGGCTTACCCAATTTAGACACCAAGGTGCTTGCAGTTGGTTGTATGTAGCTGATGATCAACAGGCAATTATTATTGACCCAATTATTGAACTGATCCCTCGATTTGAAAAAATAGTGAATACACAAAATTTAACTATTACTGCTATTTTAAACACGCATGAGCACCAAGATCGTCACTGTGCTCTTGATTTAATGCGCAGCGCACTCAAAACAAATTTAGTTGCTGGTGAAGTTGATCAATTAGGCTGGCCTGTTAATTGTGAACAATTGCAACTAACCGAACAAGTACTTGAAAAGCTAGCGACGCCTGGACACAGCCAAGATAGCGTGAGTTATTTATTAAAGGCTAATAACGGCGATGTACAGTACTGTTTTTGTGGTGATTTAATTTTACCTGCGGGGCTTGGTAATACAGTGCTTGATGGGGGAGATGCGATGCAGATGGCAGACTCTTTGACTAAGTTAACTGCAGAGCTTAATCCGCAAAGTGTGGTGTGCTCTGGGCATGATTATCAACAGTGTTTCGCCATGAATTGGGCTGTGCAAAAGCAGCAAACACCTTTATTAAAAGCGCTTATTGAAGGTGATATCAGCCATACTGAATTTGCCATGCAAAAACAACAAGCAGACTCACAACAACACACATTAACAAATTCGCTTTGTGGTTATGTTAATGCAAAGCCTAAAGTCGAAACTTCGCAGCTTAGTTTTAATCAAGCGAAGGAAATGCTCTCACATAACAGTGTATATTTAATTGATACCCGAGAGCCTTATGAGCATGGCGCTAACAATATCAGTGGATTGCTTAATGTGCCTGAGGCTAAAACTTTAAATATTCCTCTAAGCCGAATGGCCTATGCACTTACCCAAGGCCAACTAGATAAAAACAATCAATACATATTGGTGTGTCGCAGTGGAAATCGTTCAAAAATTGCGGCGGCAAACTTAATTGAACTTGGTTATAACCGCGTTTTTAACTTATCGGGTGGTTTAGCATTGACCAGCTAATAGTTTAATAAATGAAAAAGGCCGACATGTGTCGGTCTTTTTTTTGCCTGCTTTAATTGAATATTAATAAAATGTTCATTGTGCAGAGGGGGTGAACAGTTGTTAAATTCAATTTTTAATTTTATGATACCGGTGTCAAAAGCAAAAAATTGCGCTATTATCTGCATCAAAGCTTATAAAAATAACGCAATTTAGACCATTTAAGCTATAATGTTGGGCTTTGCTTTTTACAAAAATCGCTTGTTCAGTGTCGTAAAAAATAAAATAAAATGCTTAAAATCAATAGATTAATTAATTAGGGGATGTTTACATGGCGAGCCGTTCTGAGTTAGTAAGTTGGCAAGCACTAGAAAATAGTGCACAAAAGATGACACAAACACATCTGAAAACTTTATTTGCACAAGACGATTCTCGTTTTTCTCAATTCTCTACTCAAATTCCAGGTGTGTTGTTTGATTACTCAAAACAACGCATAGATGAAAACGTATTTGGTCAATTAATTTCATTAGCGAAAGAATGCGATATTGAAGCATGGCGTGAGAAAATGTTTATCGGTGAAAAAATTAATATCACCGAAGACCGTGCGGTTTTACATACTGCGCTTAGAAATCGCGCTCATACACCGCTTATTGTTGACGGCGAAAATATTACAGAAGCGGTCGATAGCGAACTTGCCAAAATTAAGACCTTTGTTGAAAAAGTGCGAAGTGGTCAATGGCTAGGTTACACCGGAAAAGCGGTAAAAGATGTGGTTAGCATTGGTGTTGGTGGTTCAAACTTAGGGCCGCAAACGGCAACTGAAGCACTTAAAGCAGTGGTTGATAAGCCATTAAACGTTCACTATGTTTCAAACGCAGATGGCGTACAAATTGCGTCAGTATTAGAAAAAGTAGATCCTGAAACCACGTTATTTGTAATTTCGTCAAAGACATTTACTACCTCAGAAACCATGACTAACTCAAAAACAGCGGTTGATTGGTTTTTAGACAGTGCAAAGGATGACAGCGCTATAGCAAAGCATTTTGTTGCAGTAAGCACTAATTTAGAAAAAACTGCTGCATTTGGTATTAGTGACGAAAACGTATTTACAATGTGGGATTGGGTTGGCGGTCGTTTTTCACTTTGGAGTGCCATTGGTTTACCTATTGCACTTTATGCTGGGTTTGAAGCATTTGAGGCCATTTTAGAGGGAGCGTTTGAAGTTGATGAGCACTTTAAATCGGCGCCGCTAGAACAGAATATTCCTTTAATTATGGCGCTACTCAGTGTTTGGAATACCAGCTTTTTAGGGTTTGATTCGCAAGCTATTTTGCCATACGACCAAGCCCTGCATATGTTGCCAGCATATTTGCAACAAGGTGAAATGGAAAGTAATGGTAAATATGTAACCTTTGATGGACAGACAGTGCCATACACTACCGTGCCAATCATTTGGGGTATGACAGGGATAAACGGTCAGCATGCGTTTTATCAATGTTTGCACCAAGGCAATGTAATTGTTCCCGCTGACTTTATTGGCTCTGTAAAGCCTCAGGTTAACGTAGATAAGCATCACGATATTTTATTATCGAACTTTTTTGCACAAACCGAAGCACTAATGAACGGGGTCGATGCACAGCAGATAACGGCTGATTTAACAGCCAAAGGCAAAACGCCTGCACAAATTGAAATGCTGCTAAAGCATAAAATTCACCAAGGAAACCGCCCAACAACGTCTATATTATTAGACACGATTGATGCAAAAGCGGTCGGTCGATTAATTGCACTGTATGAGCACAAGATTTTTTGTCACGGTATTATTTTACAAATATGCTCATTTGATCAGTGGGGCGTAGAACTTGGTAAAGGCTTAGCATCTAAAATTGAAGCTGAATTAACCGATGATAACGTGGTTAATGAGCACGACAGCTCAACACAAGGCTTAATGGCGTACTACAAACAATACCGTACGCAGTAACATATTCACTTATTACACAATAAGTAACCAAATACCTTTGAACGGGTAGCGCTGGAGTCCTAGGGCCTGTATTTTTGTGAGAGGAATTACAGTGTCCCTAGACCCATTTTTAATCGCGCATATAACGAACAACAATTAGTAGGCTTTGTGCTGAGGCCTACATTATCCAGATAATAAACCGCTATAACTGATTACCAATACGGTAGTGGCAGGTAGCATAAACGTAGAGAGTAACTATGCTTAATCCTTTTGATATTATAATTTTTGGGGGCGGTGGTGATCTTGCGTTACGCAAATTACTTCCTGCAATGTATCGAGCATATCAAGAAGGTAACTTACCGCAAGGCTCACGTATTTTGCCTACCGTGCGCGAACAAAGTAAATGCGATGAATACATCGATACTGCACACAAAGCGTTACAAGAATTTTTAAGCGAAGGCGAATATAACGCAAAAGATTGGAAATCGTTCTCAGACTTTTTAGTACCCGTAGTGAGCAATGTCACCGAAGCGGATGATAACTGGGATGTACTGAAAGAAATTCTAGATGAAGATGACAACGATAAATCACGAGTATTTTACTTATCTCTCCCACCTGCTGTTTATGGCACCTGTTGTGAAATATTATCAACGAAAAAACTAATTACTGCGAACTCGCGTGTTGTAGTAGAAAAACCAATTGGTTACTGCGGTGAGTCAGCAGAAGTAATTAATGCGAAAATTGCACAGTACTTTAACGAAGAACAAATTTTCCGTATTGACCACTATTTAGGTAAAGAAACGGTGCAAAACTTAATGGCACTGCGTTTTTCAAATTCATTATTTGAGAACATGTGGGATGCTAAATCGATTGATAATATTCAAATTAGCTTGTCAGAAACAGTAGGACTTGAAAGCCGTGCAGGTTTTTATGACAAAGCCGGTGCTTTACGTGACATGGTGCAAAACCACTTGTTACAACTACTTTGTCTAGTGGCTATGGAGTCACCACATAAGTTAAATGCTAACAGCATCCGTAACGAAAAATTAAAAGTATTAGAAGCTTTACGTCCACTTGAAGGTACGGATGTAGATAATCATATTATTCGTGGTCAGTACGTACCCGGTGATTTAAACGGTAAAATAGTTCCAGGTTACCTTGAAGAGCTAAACGAAGGAGCGAGTAAAACCGAAACTTTCGTGGCTATTCGTGCGCATATTGATAACTGGCGCTGGGCAGGCGTGCCTTTTTATCTGCGCACCGGTAAACGAATGGCGAAGCGCTGCGCTGAAATTGTAGTGCAATATAAAAAAGTATCGCATAACGTGTATGAAGACAGCGTAGGCAATATTGAACCAAATCGTTTGGTTATTCGTTTACAGCCTCAAGAGAGTATTCAATTAACGCTGATGTCAAAGCGTCTTGATAACTTAGATATGCAACTTGAACCTGTAACGATGAATATTGAATTGTCACAAGCGTATAGTAATGGTTTCCATTCAGATGCTTATAAACGTTTAATGCTTGATGCAGCCGCTAATAATCCTTCGTTATTTATTCACCGCGACGAAGTACGCCAAGCTTGGAAGTGGATTGATCCAATTATTGAACGTTGGCAAGAAAAGGGTAAACCTTCATTGTACCGAGCGGGTAGTTGGGGTCCTGAAGACGCTGATGATTTATTAGCAGAGAATAACCATGTTTGGTTTAACACCGGTGATAAGGCATAAGTAATGGCAAAAATAGTAGAAAAGTTTTTTGACGATAAAGCCGCTTTAACTGATGAATTATCTCAGTCATTAGAGCAGGCCTTACGTAATGGGATTGAAGCTGATGGCCGTGCAGTGCTAATGGTTTCAGGCGGATCTTCACCTGAACCTGCGTACAAGCATTTATCAACCCTTGATTTAAACTGGGCTCATGTTGATGTTGCTATGGTTGATGAACGTTGGGTTGAGGCAAGTCACGAAAAGAGTAATGAAGCATTCATTAAGCGTACTTTGCTACAAAACCATGGGGCAGCGGCTAATTTTATTAGCATGAAAAATGCAGCAGCCACTGCAGAGCAAGGTGTTGATTCGTGTGAAGCGCAGTTTCAAGCATTAAAGCGCCCGTTTGATGTTACTATTTTAGGGATGGGCCCTGATGGACATACTGCTTCGTTATTTCCACATGCTCAAGGGCTGGAAAACGGCTTAGATTCAAACCAACTTGTGTGCGCCATTAACGCAATTGAGAGTGATGTAACAGGGAGTATTACCGAGCGCATGAGCTTAACGCTAAATGCAATTTCACAATCTAAAGTAGTTAAATTACTCATTAGTGGCGATGAAAAGCTGGCTGTGTATAAGCAAGCTTTAGCGGGTGGTAATGTGAATGATATGCCGTTACGTGCAGTACTAAATCATCCTGAGATCAACATTGAAGTGTATTGGGCACCTTAATTCAGTCTAAACTATGTGCTTTAAAACCACGTTAATTGATGGTTTAATGAAAGGTCAGTCGCTTTTGCTACAGGCCTTTTTTATTGCGACATGTTTTAGTCGTTAATCAATCAATAACAAAGTGCTGTAAAGATTTGAAGTTTAAAATCCTCCTTAATCTAAGTATCTTTTTAATGCTCTTATATTTTTAAAAGTCACTAATTAAACTTATATTTATCAATAAAAACAGTAGGTTAGTTTTGGTTCGGCGCGGAGTTATATAACCCATTAATCTCATCTGCTATTCGCAATCTCTCTTATTTTAAATACATTAAGTATAAACACGTCATTATTTACATACCTAGTATAGAGAGTAATTCTTGGGCGAACTCTGCTTTTTTATGAAATAATTAATCAATTTAAAATCAATGGCTTAATAATAATTAAGTTAAATTTCATACAAAAAGAGCGGAAAAATGTAGCAAAATTGTAATTTAGCATGTATGGTTTGTTACTACTATGACAGCGCTGTCATGGCGGTTAGGCAAAATGATAAACAAAACCAATAAAATGATTCGAGGGGAATCCTGTGTTAGCTAAAAATTTTAAAAAAAGCTTATTAGCAGTAAATATCGGCTTAGTTGTGGGAGCTGGGTTTACTGGTGCTGCATTCGCAGCCGATGAAGTTAAAGTTCAAAATGATGTTGAGGTTATTGAAGTACGCGGTATTCGTGGCTCTTTAGAAGCATCATTAAATACTAAGCGCTTTTCAGATTCTGTGGTAGACGCGTTATCATCTGAAGATGTCGGTAAGTTTCCTGACAGCGATGTAGGCGAAGCATTAGGTCGTATTTCTGGTGTTGCTGTAAATAGAGCATTTGGCCAAGGTCAACAAGTATCTATCCGCGGTGCATCAGCGCAACTAACTCGTACATTACTAAATGGCCATTCTGTGGCTTCAACTGGCTGGTACGATCAACAAAACATTGATCGTAGTTTTAACTATACATTATTGCCGCCTGAGATGGTTGGTAGTATCGAAGTATACAAATCATCACAAGCAGATATTGTTGAAGGTGGCATTGGTGGTACGGTTATCGTTAATACTCGCAAACCATTAGATTTAGATTCAAATACAGTATTTGCAAGCATTAAAGGTGATTACGGTTCAATATCAGAAGAGATTGATCCAGAGATTTCTGGCCTTTATAGCTGGAAAAATGATGATGAAACCTTTGGTGCGCTTGTGTCAGCAGCATTCTCAGAAACTAATTATCAGCGTAACGGTATTGAATCGCTAGTTGGTTGGGGTGACATTGTTCCTTCAACATTCCAACAAGAGCGAGAGCGTACAGCTATTAATGCAACATTCCAATACAGACCCAGTGATGAGTTAGAAATTGGTTTAAATATCATGAGTCTAGATTTGTCGGCAGATAATGCAAATACGTCGTTATTTGTTATGTTTCCAGATGACAAAGATGCAGCGTGTGAGCAAGTCAATGTAGATGGTACATGTACTTTTTATCGTCGTTCTGGTAACGGTGCCAACCCTGGTTGGGCTCAAACTTGGGCTCGTGCGGGTTCAATGACGTCAGAAACTGTTGATTTAGACTTTAAGTATGTAGGCGAAAGTTTTGAGGTTGAAGGCCGAATTGGTAACACGCAATCAGATGGCGGTACAGATTTAACAGCTAACTATGGTTTTTGGTTAGGTACTGCAGCAGATTACGCGGGTACCTATGATGCAACTGGCGATGAAATAAAAATTGATGTTGCGAATAAATCTTTCACACCCGATGACTTTCAAGGTGAATTATCATCTGCGGGCTGGGCACTCAAAAAGCAGCCAAATACGGATGAAGAAACCTATGCACAGCTTGATTTTACTTTCCCTGTAGATTTTGGTGCTATCACATCAATTAAAACAGGCTTTCGTTGGGCTGATCACGAAGTAAAACAAGAAACGTACACGGCAAACTTAGTTGACTCTATTTCAGCTTATGATGCCTCACGATATTATTCGGGTACAGTGACATCAGGTGCTGGTTACGTGTTACCAGAGCCTAATTTAGGACAAATGATCAGTGATGGCTATGCAGCAATTACAAGCTTCGATAAAACCTCAATTGCATACAAGTCTGGTTACGGTACGATCCAAGAAGAAAATATTTCTTTGTACGCGATGGCTAATTTCTCAGCAGAGGGCATTCGTGGTAACTTCGGTATTCGCTATGTGTCAACCGATGCGGAGTCTGATTACTATGCCCTAGACGCTACGGGTAGTTATGGCAATGGTTTAAGCACAGAGAAAGCAGATTATAATGAAGTGTTACCAAGTGTAAATGTTGCATTTGATTTAACCGAAGACGTTATTTTACGTTTCTCTGCGGCGCAAGTTATTTCGCGTGCTAACTACACTGACATGTTTGCTGCATCATCACTATCAGGTTATGAAGATGGCACTGTAGGAAATGAAGTTATTTCTACCGGTAATATCGGCCTTGAACCATTTAAAGCAACACAGTCAGACTTAGGTGTTGAATACTACTTTGATGGCGACGGCATGGTAAGTGCGACTTACTTTATTAAGAATATTTCATCATTTACCAAAGTTGATCAAATCCTTAATCAAAGTATTGGGATCGTTGACCCTGATTCAGGCGTAGATAACTGGACAGTGGCTACCAAAGGCACAGGTTCAGGTGGTGAAATTCAAGGTATTGAACTTCAAATCCAAGATGGTTTTGATAGTGGCTTTGGTTATCAAGCAAATTATACGTGGGTTGACTCAGAAGCACCTGCAGAAAACTTCCCAGACCGTATCGAGTTATTTTCAGATTCATCTGAACATACAGTGAATTTGGTAGGTTACTATGAAGCTGATAACTACAGTGTTCGTTTAGCGTATAACTGGCGTTCAGAGTATATGGTTCGTGAAGCACCTTATTTCTACGGTAACCGTGAACACCAAGACTACGGTACACTTGATTTAACTGCAAACTACGCTGTAACTGACTACTTAGACCTAACGTTTGAAGCTGTTAATATAACAGAAGAAGATAGTATTCAGGTAGGTACAGCAACAGGTGATGCAGAAGTTAAACCTGAGCTTCGTAATGGCTATCCAGCGTGGAGTTTTGAAGGTGAAGCACGCTATAGAGTGGGTATTGCTCTTCGTTTCTAACTCGGTTTAGATGACAAAATGAAAGCCCAGTTAATACTGGGCTTTTTTATGAGCTAATCAATAAAGTGGTTTAACTATGATAAGAAAAATAGCAATTGTTGGTGGGGGGACAGCCGGTTGGTTAGCAGCCAATCATTTAGGTCACTCATTATTAGAAACAAATACTGAAATTACATTGATAGAGTCTCCGACAATTCCCACCATTGGGGTAGGAGAGGGAACGGTGCCTTCAATTCGTAATTCGCTTCAAAAGTTTGGTATTCGTGAAACTGATTTTATTCGTGAGTGTGATGTAACCTTTAAGCAATCTATTAAATTTGTAAATTGGTTAGATAAAACGAAGCATGGTGAAAATTACTATCATCATTTATTCGATCATCCACATATATTTGGCGAAGAAATGACTCAACAATGGCTAGCTGGTGAATCACAAAACCGTTATGCCAATGCGGTGTCTAAGCAAGAAATTTGCTGTGAAGAAAAATATGCGCCAAAAACAATATCTACTCCAGAGTATGTCGGAATTAATGGTTACGCCTATCATTTTGATGCTAAAAAATTTGCTGCGTTTTTAATGAAGCATGCCCAAGATGCGTTTGCTATTAAGCATTTATATGCTGACATTATAGATATTGCCATTGACGATGATGGCTTTATTAGTCACTTAATAGATAGCAATAATAAACATCTAGCTTATGACTTTATTATTGATTGTTCCGGATTTAGCGCTGCCATTATTGGTGAAAAATTAAATGTTGATTTTATAGAACGCTCTGATGAATTACTTACAGACACAGCACTTACATTGCAAGTACCCACCTCATTAGATGATGAAATCCCTCCTTATACTATTGCCACAGCGCACCAAGCTGGCTGGATATGGGATATAGCACTTACCAAACGTCGTGGTGTTGGTTTTGTTTATTCGTCTAAACACATGGATGAAGAGCAAGCGGTAAAAAAGTTACATCATTATCTTGGTAATAAATTTACCGATTTACAGCCACGTAAAATTCCTATGAAGATAGGACGTAGAGAATTATTTTGGCATAAAAATTGTGTTGCTATTGGTTTATCTCAGGGTTTTGTAGAGCCTCTTGAGGCGACAGCTATTTTGATAACCGATTTCTCAGCAGGTTTATTATCAAAGCGTTTTCCTCGGTATAAGGCAGATATAGAGCATATAGCACCTGACTTTAATAAGCATGTCGCGCATGTCTGGGAAAGTACCTTTGATTTTATTAAAATGCATTATTGTATTTCAGATAGAAGTGACTCTTTGTTTTGGCAGGATAATCGCAGGGCGTCAGGGGTTTCAAGTAAGCTTACAAGTAATTTAGCGCGATGGAAAAGCTTTGCGCCATTGCGAGAAGACTTCAGCAGTAAGTTTGATTTATTTGATTTAGAAAATTATCTTTACGTGCTTTATGGTATGAATTTTTTACCTCGCAAAAAAGCTGTGACTGAGCAAGTGACAGCTCTAGCTGATAAGCAATGTACTTTTAAAAACAAACGGATAAAACAGTTATTAGCAGAATTGCCAAAACACAGAGAGCTTATTAATAAAATACATCAGTTCGGCTTACAAAAAAATTAAAATTGATGCGCCATTAAAAACTAACATTTAGATTATTGGGCTGTTGTCTAGGGTCTGTTGATCTTTCAAGGTTAAATTTACAGCAGTCTGTTTGGTATTTAGGCAAGGCAGAGCCTATGTGTTGTGGTTATTCCCCAGAAATAGGGG
>NZ_PNDJ01000041.1:0-330 GCF_005887255.1 Pseudoalteromonas sp. S1609
ACAAATTAACGAATATAGTGGCGCTACCGAAGGGGCAAATAATGGTCTATTGCATGCGTTTTCAAAGTTAAAAATTTTGTACCAAGATAAGCAATTTGCGCATTTTGTTATTACACGTGCCCTACTGCTTTGTTCAGCATTGAGCGCTCCATTTTATATTATTTTAGCCAGTAAACAGTCGTTTGAATTTTCTTTACTTGCCACCTTTATTGCCGTTTCCGGCTTTGCAAGCTTAGTCTCAGCGCCGATTTGGGGACGCTTAAGTGACTTATCTAGCCAGCGAGTGCTGGTACTCAGTGCCACTTTGGTTACCATTAATGGGCTGGCTGT
>NZ_PNDJ01000042.1:0-318 GCF_005887255.1 Pseudoalteromonas sp. S1609
TATTAAAACGCCCACAACTTTAAAGGTGAGCGTTTTAATTACATTAGGTTAAACAGCGCGCTATTTACTCTGTTTTTGGTAAAAACAGTGCACTCATTGCCCCCAAAAAACCTAATCCACTGTAAAGCAAAATAAGCTCTGCGGTTGATAAAAACGATTCTAATAAGCCTATACTGCCTAACATCAGTAATAAAACCCCAATAACGGTATTACTAACCGACACATAATCGGTGCGTTTGTTACCCTCTGCCATATCGACGAGGTACGTTTTTCGCCCTAAGCGTACTCCTTGGTGCGCAACTGAGAGTAAAAAGTACA
>NZ_PNDJ01000044.1:0-63330 GCF_005887255.1 Pseudoalteromonas sp. S1609
CTTGACCGGAACTTTCTAATGGGTGACCCCTTTGGCTTTTCCATATAAATTAGTACGAACTACAATCCTTCCTAACTGTTATTCTTCTTCCGCCTTAAGCTTTTTACAAATAAACAGATCATCTTCAATTTTAAAAATAACTAAGATTAAAAGCTTTAAGTAAAGTAAATAGGAATTTTCATGTAGATGAATTTCTGTTGGATTTGCCTGTGTGCCATGTAAATAGCTATTTCTTAAGTCGTGCCCGTTTGTAAACTCACTTTTGTTTAAATAGTAATTGAAGTAATTTTGCTCAGGTATTGCGAAAAGTGAACTTCCAAAAAACACTATTCCATCATTACTCATATGCATAACCTCGTCTTGAATATCGGCTGGATAATGATGTAACGTGGCGACCTCATTTTCAAAAACATCTCTTAAAATTAAAATTCGGTTCCAATTTGTAACTTGAACGCAATTATTTTCATCTACAGATATATAATTGTTATCTATCAAATAATTTAAATGCTCATGCTGATGTTCTTCATAATTTCCGAAATTGATTTCTTCTTCATTCACCAATAAATCAACAAAGTTTCTATATTGCTTGTCTTTGAACGGGTCAACATAAGTCAACAGAGTTTGATCCGAAAATAGCAGATAAGTTAGAAAATTAACTCCTTGGTCATCCTTATTGATATATATGTACTTATTGCTATTTAAGCTTGGAATGTCTTTGATGGCTGTAGGGCCAGATGACATTTGTAGAAGTTCAAAATCAATATGTCCATTTTCTACAAATAGTTTGTATTGCTTCAATATCGACTCGAACTCAGGTGCGATTGTTCTTATTTTCTCTAAAGCAGAAGCATTTTGAGTAGGGATTGTAAAATTGGCGTTACTAGGTAAGTCAAATAATTCCGGTAGAGTATTAGTGAAAACTGTTTTTAGAATATCTTCTAATGAATACCCAAGCCCTTTTAGTACGTTGGAATATGTGTAAATTTGGCCCATAGATGCCATTTCTAATTGTGTGAACGCTACACCAAAAACGTATTCAGTTTTTGATCTAACACCTAAAGTTCTTTCTAAAACTCCAAGCTGATTTTCTTTGCTGGTTAGAGCTACAATATTCTGTTCATCCACGTACTTAAAAAGTGTCTCGAAGTTTCTGTACAGAATATATGGGTGATTATTTTCTTTAATGTAATCTAAGCTAAATTCATAATGGACTGTACCCTGTTCAATCCAAACATGTTTAATTTTAGAAGCATTTTCGGGATAACTGATAGCTACCCCGTATTTAAATGATGAACTAGAACCACTATCGAAAAACTCTTTAACAGACTGTTGGTATTTTCTCTTAGCTGCTAATTTAGTTTTATCTGAGATTCGGAAGTCACTATGTTTTTTAGCATTTTGTATTATTGGCAGGTAGTTAGTATTGCAATGCTCTGAGTCGATGTACGAAACAATTATGCTTTCTTTATCTTGAATAGTTAAACAACTAGGTAGGTACAACTTCGTTTTATTAAAACTATTTTCGACTTCATATATAGAAAGCAGGATCTCTGCACTTTGCTGGTCACTTTTTAAAAACTCACAGAGAACAAGCTTATATTTATCCACCAAATTTTTATGGCTCAACAAGTGCCTCACTTGATAGGGGGAGTTATTTAAAACTTCTTCTATTTGAGAAGGCGATATCTTTTTATATTGTTGATAGTTATTTATTAATAACCAGAAACTATCATAGTAACCGTAATCTATATTTTCAAAATATGACTGAAAGTTACTATCATCAATATTTGTTATGAATTTCCTAATTAAATTTTTAAACGTATTAACTTTTTCTTTGTAAGCAACAATATCTGTACCTGACCAACTTTTAAGGTATATGCCGTTTTCGAAAAACAGCGATATATTGTACAGTTCAAGTATATCGTTTATATCGTCTAAATCGTTTGCTATTTCGCTATTCAATAACAGCTCTGCTTTTGATAAGTAATGACCACTCGACATGTCGTGTATCGAGTGAAATACAACCCTATCTCTATCTGGCTTGTTCATAACAAACATTAACCTTGTAATTTCGTATCATTATCCCTTTTACTAAGGTATCGATTTTATACTTTTATTACAAATACTTATTAGCATGTATCACTTTGATAGATGTCTTGTATTCTTTAAAGTTTGGTTGCTGATATTTATGGATTAAAACAACCCGCTACCACCTTCAGCAGAAGTGTGAGTAGCTCCATAAACTTCAGACAACTTTTTAGGGCTAACATGAGTACAAAGTTATGTGGTGAGAATACTGTCATGGCCTAGCATTTCTTGGATGGGACGAAGATCTGCGACATTATCTAACATCGTGATCGCGTTGTTGTGACGGTATAAATGGCACGCGCCAGTACGGTCAAATCCTGCTAGTTTCACATACTGTGCCTTTCCAGATCCGATGAAAGCAAACATTGGGCGAATCTTACCAATGTAGAAAGCTAACCACTCTCATCTTCGCAAACTAATTGGCAGCAAACGTGCTTTTTTACTTCTGCCGTGAACTCGAACCAACTACATTGAAGTAAAGAATAATATATCTAATAGTCAAAACAGAAAAGGTGAGCAAAATGCTCACCTTTTGAAAGTTGTGTTAACCAACTTAAATAAGTTAACCATCTTAATTAAATCGTTAACCAACTTAACTAATGATCCTCATTAATCAAAAATTAATCTCTATAAGTCTCTACCGCTGGGCATGAACATACTAAGTTACGGTCGCCGTATACGTCATCGATACGTGTAACCGTTGGCCAGAACTTATCTTTAGCAACTGCTGGTACAGGGAAGGCAGCGTAAAAACGGTCATACGCGCGGTCCCATTCATTACCTAACACATCAGCTTGCGTGTGCGGTGCAAATACCAGTGGGTTGTTTTCGATAGACCATTCACCAGAAATGATTTTATCAATTTCACCTTTAATCGATACCATCGCTTCGATAAAGCGGTCAATCTCGCCCTTAGACTCAGATTCAGTTGGCTCAATCATTAATGTGCCCGCTACTGGGAACGACATTGTTGGTGAGTGGAAACCATAATCTTGTAAGCGCTTAGCAACGTCCATTTCAGTAATGCCTGAGGCTTCTTTTAATGGGCGTAGGTCAATAATACATTCGTGAGCAACGCGATTATTACGGCCACGGTATAAAACTGGGAAGTGCTTGCTTAGCTCATTGCTTAAGTAGTTAGCATTTACAATCGCCATTTCTGTCGCTTGTTTTAAGCCCTCAGAGCCCATCATGGCAATGTAAGCCCATGAAATAGGTAAAATAGCTGCAGAGCCGTAAGGCGCTGCCGATACTGCACCATTTCCTTCATTAGTACCTGGTACGTTAATTACACTGTGGTTTGGCATAAATGGCGCAAGGTGTGATTTAACACCAATTGGGCCAACACCTGGGCCACCGCCGCCGTGTGGAATACAGAAGGTTTTATGTAAGTTTAAGTGCGATACGTCTGAGCCAATAAAGCCTGGGCTAGTAACACCCACTTGCGCATTCATGTTTGCGCCATCCATGTAAACTTGGCCACCGTGCTGGTGAACAATTTCACATAACTCACGAATAGTTTCTTCGTATACACCGTGGGTAGATGGGTACGTTACCATGGCACATGATAGGTTTTCAGAGACTTCTTCAGCTTTTGCTTTTAAGTCTTCCATGTCGATGTTGCCGTTTTTATCACAGTTAACAACTACAATTTTCATGCTGGCCATTTGTGCCGACGCTGGGTTAGTACCGTGCGCAGAACTTGGGATTAAACATACGTTACGGTGCGCGTCCCCTCGTGACTCGTGGTATTTACGAATGGCGATTAAGCCTGCGTATTCACCTTGTGCACCTGAATTTGGTTGCAATGAAACCGCATCGTAACCGGTAATGTTAACTAGCCAATCGTGTAGCTCGTTAATCATTACTTGGTAACCCTCTGCTTGGTCTAGCGGGCAGAATGGGTGAAGGTTAGCAAATTCAGGCCATGTAACTGGGATCATTTCAGCGGTCGCGTTTAGTTTCATGGTACATGAACCTAACGAGATCATAGAATGATTAAGCGCTAAATCTTTGTTTTCAAGGCGCTTAATATAGCGAAGCATGTCTGTTTCGCTGTGGTAGCTGTTAAAGTTTGGATGCGTTAGTATTTCATCATCACGCACTAGGCTTGCAGGAATAGAGTCGCTGCCATTTGCTTCAACATCAGCAGCAATCGCATCTACGCTTAGGCCATGGCCTTCGCCTAAAATAATATCAAATAACTCAGCAACGTCTGCACGGGTTGTGGTTTCTGATACTGAAATTGAATATTCATCCGCATGGTTAGTAGCAAAGTTAACACCTTTAGCTACAGCACGCGCAATCACGTCGGCTTTGTTTTCATCAACCACTGTTAATGTGTCAAACCAAGTAGTGTGCTTAAGTGCCACACCTTTTGCTTTTAAGCCAGTTGCTAAAATATCAGCAAAACGGTGAATGCGTTGTGCAATGGTTTTTAAGCCTTGCGGACCATGGTATACCGCGTAAAACGCAGCCATGTTCGCTAGTAATACTTGCGCAGTACAAATGTTTGAGTTGGCTTTGTCGCGACGAATGTGTTGCTCACGGGTTTGCATTGCCATACGTAATGCATCGTTACCTAAACGGTCTTTTGATACACCAATAATACGACCTGGTAATGAACGTTTGTACGCATCACGTGTTGCAAAAAATGCGGCATGAGGACCGCCGTAACCCATAGGTACACCAAAACGTTGTGCTGAACCCAGTACTACGTCGGCGCCTAATTTACCTGGTGCTTTTAATAGTAATAAACTCATGATATCGGCAGCTACACAGGCAATCGCTTTTTTACTTTGTACGCCGGCAATTAGGTCAGTTATATCAACAATTTCGCCTGATGTTGACGGGTATTGGAATAATGCACCAAAAATATCGTGGTTCACAGCATCGGCGGCTTTACCTACAATAATTTCAAAACCAAATTGCTCTGCACGGGTGCTCACTACGTCAATGGTTTGCGTGTGTACGTCGTCGGCAATAAAGAACGCATTGGCTTTTTTAGCTTTAGATACACGTTTTGCAAGGCCCATAGCCTCGGCTGCAGCAGTTGATTCGTCAAGCAGTGAGGCACTTGCTAAATCTAGGCCGGTAATATCTAGGGTCATAGTCTGGAAATTTAATAATGACTCTAAACGCCCTTGTGCAATCTCTGGCTGATACGGTGTGTACGCTGTATACCAACCCGGGTTTTCAAGTACGTTACGTAAAATTACGTGCGGTACGTGAGTAGGGTGGTAGCCTTGGCCAATATACGATTTGAAAACTTTATTTTTGCTTGCTACTGATTTTAAGTAGCTTAGTGTTTCAACTTCGGTGCGGCTTTCGCCGATATTAAGACCTTGCTCAAGACGAATACCAGCAGGTACAGTTTGACCGATCAGCTCTTCAACGCTCGATACTTCAAGAGCGCTAAGCATGTCGTTTACTTGCGCTGGGCTTGGCCCAATATGGCGGCGAATAAAATCTTGCTTTTGCTCTAATTGTTCAAGAGATTTGGCGTTTGACATGTGTCCAGATTCCTATGATCCAAATACTAATGGGTAACTAGTATTGATTAAAATATGTGATGATTTAGCTGCTTACTTTGTATGGAAAAATAAGCGCTTTAATCATAAAAGCCCCAATGTTTTAACATAGAGGGGCTTTTATTAATTAACGATTAGTCTTCGTCAATTGTATGCGCGTAACCTTCAGCGTCTAATAAGTTATCTAACTCAGGCTCTTCTGACGCTTTAATGCGGAATAACCAACCGTCGCCGTATGCGTCGTTGTTTACTGTTTCAGGCGCATCTTCTAGCTCTTCGTTAATAGCAACAATTTCACCACTGATTGGCGCGTAAATGTCTGATGCCGCTTTTACTGACTCTGCTACTGCACAGTCTTCGCCAGCATCTACTTCGTCGCCTACTTCTGGTAATTCAACAAATACCATGTCGCCAAGTAGCTCTTGCGCATGCTCAGAAATACCAACAGTGTAAGTGCCGTCGCCTTCGTTACGAACCCACTCGTGTGAAGGTGCGTATTTTAACTCGCTAGGGATATTGCTCATTTTTTTCATCCTTTGGTTTAGATTGGGAGAATACCAATGAATAAGGCTAACTTATTTATTGGTATAACCAAATTATTTAGATTATTGATTTACCGTTACGTACAAAGCCCGACTTAACTACTTTTACGTTAACTAATTTTTTACGCATTTCTACTTGAGCTGTGTCGCCAGTTGAACGTGGTACACGTGCTAATGCAACACTATAGCCCAATGTTGGTGAGAATGTGCCAGATGTAATAACACCTTCGCCACCATCAACAATTACTTTAGAACCACTGCGTAGTACGCCTTTTTCTTCAAGAATAAGACCTACTTGCTTGTGAGTACTTTTTTCTGCACGTTGTTTTACCAAAACATCACGACCAATAAAGTCACGATCTTCTGGCTCCCATGCAATAGTCCATGCCATGTTAGCTGCCAGTGGTGATACGCTTTCGTCCATATCTAGGCCGTAAAGGTTCATACCTGCTTCTAAACGCAGTGTGTCGCGCGCACCTAAGCCCGCTGGCGCCACACCGGCATCAAGCAATTGCTGCCATAAATCGGCGGCTTGCTCGTTTGGTACTACAATTTCGTAACCGTCTTCGCCAGTATAACCTGTTGTAGCAATAAATAAATCACCGGCTTGAACACCAAAAAATGGCTTCATGCCTTCTACTGCAGCTTGCTGATCTGCGTTTAATACCTGGGCTGTTTTAGCACGTGCATTAGGGCCTTGAACTGCAATCATGGCGTATTCTGGGCGCTCAGTAACCGTTACAGCAAAATCGCTCGATACCTTAGCCAAATGTGCTAAATCTTTTTCACGGGTCGCTGAGTTAACCACTAAGCGATAAAATGTTTCGCTAAAGTAGTAAATAATTAAGTCGTCGATTACGCCGCCTTGCTCGTTAAGCATGCCTGTGTAAAGTGCTTTACCTGGTACGGTTAACTTAGCAACATCGTTAGCTACTAGCTTGCGTAAAAACGCTTGTGCTTGCTCACCTTGAATATCAACAATGGTCATGTGTGATACGTCGAACATACCAGCATCGTTACGTACGGCGTTGTGTTCTTCTATTTGTGAGCCGTAGTTAATTGGCATTTCCCAGCCATGAAAATCAACCATTTTTGCGCCGGCTTCAAGGTGCTTTGCATGTAATACTGTTTTAGAAGTCATAATATTCCTTCACTTTTAAATTAACCCATGTGTGTGGGCGTGGCCTCAATTAAATGAGGGGGAATAACATGGTAGCCATTAATAAGCCTACCAAATTGTAATCTTTAACTTTTTATCCGTTAGGCTGCTTGAGTGTTGGTAACACTAAAGCCCTGTTGCTGCATATACTGTTGCCACTTATCAAGGGTGGCTGTTTTAGCAATAACAATAAACTGCTGTTCGTTGTTTTGATCTACTGCAGTAACAAACACATCACCACTTTGCGCGCCATAGCAAAGCTGCGCGTCAGCAAGGCGTAACCCTGGGGTTAGTTTAAATGCCTCAACTAAGGTATCAAATGCATTGTCGCCTTTTAAAGTAAAGGTCGCTAAGTCGGTGCGTACCACAAAGTCGATATCGTATCTAAGCTGTTGCTCGTTAATGAGCGCTTGTAATTGCAGGCTAGCATTAACTGGAAGTACAAATCGAAAGGCGGTTTCGCTAAAGTAGTAAACGGCGTAGCTAAAATCAGAATTTAAATCGCCATCCAGTGTGCCTTTAAAGCCAAAGCCACTAGCGGTAAGTTTGGTGAGGTCATGACCTAAAATAGCACTTAAAAATACCGATGCTTCACTACCACTAAAGTCAATAACAACGTGACTGCTATCGGCTTGTAAGGCATTTATAACCGCGCTGTTAGCGTTGCTATGGCGGGCAAACATAATCGGGTTAAAAGTCATAACAAATACCTATCAATCTTTAATAGCAAAAGTATATTGCGCAAGCCTTACAACAACAAATTGTAATTACTTATCAATTGATAAATAATACTTATATATATAGCCATATAAATAGTAATTTTAAATATGAAAAATATTTCAACCGACAGTTTACGAACTTTTGTTATGGTGGTTGAGGTTGGTGGATTTGCCAAAGCAGGCGATTTACTTGGCCTTTCGCAACCTGCGGTGAGCTTACAAGTAAAACGCTTAGAAGACTTACTCGGCTATAAATTATTTAAAAAGCAGGGGCAACGACAAGTGCTCAACCAATATGGCGAGTTATTACTGCCGATGGCAAAGCAAATGGTGCAGCATAACGATGCCATTTTGCAGTTGTTCACCTCAGAAAGTGTAACTGGTAAAGTGCGCTTGGGGATCCCTAGCGAATTTGCCGCGCGTATTTTGCCCTCCATTATTGGCGATTTTGTGGCGCTCTACCCTGAGGTATCACTTGAAGTAAAATCACGTTTAAGTAAACACCTACTCTCTGATGAGCGCCAAGATCAATTTGATTTAGTGTTAGCGCTTAACGAGCAACTAGACTCAGAAAAATTCCCTATTTTTATTCAAGACCAATTAGTGTGGGTGGGCGACCTATCACTGGCACAAAATGAAACCGTAACCTTAGTGACCGCCCCTGAAGGCTGTATTTACCGACGCAGAGCAACTCAGGCGCTTGAAAAAGCAGGCATTAAATATCGTATTGTTTACAGTAATGCCGATTTAACCGGTTTAATTGCCGCATTAAAAGAAGGCTTAGGTATAACAGTGCTCGCAAAAAGTACCGTACCTAACGATTTAGCCTATCACTTACACACTAAACATTTACCTGCGCTTGGTAGCATAGGTATTAGTTTAGTAAAAACCGCCAGCGAACCTGAAAACGCGGTATTTAAACTCGCCGAATTTATTAAGCTGCGCTTAGGCTATCCCACTGCTTAAATAACCTGAACTCTGGATAATAAATCTATCCCACACAGAGTTCAGGTTAAATTAACCGCCACCAGCCAATACATTATCCTAATTTTATAAGATTAGAATAAACACTTAGTTAAAAATGTTATAAAAATAGCGTATTTTTACGGCAAATGTAAATATAACTAAAACTTAATAATATTGATTCTCATTCGTTAACATGTTTAAATTACGCCAATTTTAGTAGTTGAACTATTTTTAGGGTAATCAATGTCACATAAATTTTTAGTTTCCTCGTTAACTGCAGCCGTAGCGCTGTCTTTAAGTGCTACAGCAATGGCAAAAGATGCCGGCGGCGTTGAACGCAACTTTGAACAAATTACCGTTATTGGCTCACAAGCAGCAATTAACGATATTCCAGGATCGGCTACATTTATCTCTGATGAAGAATTGCAAAAATTCGAATTTACCGATATTTCTCGCGTATTAGCATCAGTACCAGGTGTATACGTTCAAGAAGAAGATGGCTATGGTCTGCGTCCTAACATTGGTATGCGTGGTACAGGCACTGGCCGTAACGATAAAATTTCAGTAATGGAAGACGGCGTACTCGTTGCACCGGCTCCTTATTCTGCACCATCGGCTTATTACTTCCCAACTATGGGTCGTATGGAGTCTATTGAAGTATTAAAAGGTGCTGCCTCAGTTAAATATGGCCCGCGCACTACCGGTGGTGTATTAAATTTACTTTCTCGCAGCTTACCAACTGAAGCAAATAGCTCTATGGGTATGGTTGACGCGGCACTTGGTAGCGATGGTTACTATAAAGGTCACGCTTACTTCGCTAAAGAAAAAAATAACACAGCGGGCTTAATTGAAGTGTTTTCTTACGGTGCTGATGGTTTTAAAGAATTACCAGTAGGCGATGACAACACTGGTTTTGAAAAAAATGACGTACTGGTAAAATTTGGCCATACCTTTGGTGAAAACGATGCCCACAACATTGAGTTTAAAGCTAAGTACTCTGAAGAAACATCAGACGAAACGTACATGGGCTTAACTAACGCAGATTACCAAGAAAACCCTAACCGTCGTTATGCGGCATCGCAAAATGATGAGATGAACACCCGTCATAATGCATACCAAGTAAACTATGCATACCGCTTTGGTGAAGGTTACGAATTTTTAGCAACTGCTTATCTAAACGACTTCCACCGTAACTGGTACAAAGCCAGTAAAGTAAGCGAAAGCTACCTTGAGCAATACAGTGAATTTGAAGCAAACCCAACGGCTGAAGGTATCGAAAACATCGGTGTTAAAGCTAATAACCGCGACTACCAAGCTAAAGGTGTGCAGTCTGAATTACACATTCCAGCGGGCGATCACTACATTACGGTTGGCGTACGTTACCACGAAGACGAAATGGATCGTTTCCAGTGGGAAGACAAATACACGCTTAATCAAGATTTAAGCATGACTCTTACCTCACAAGGCGCACCAGGCTCTAATAGCAATCGCTTAGACAGCGCAAAAGCAAGCACCCTATTTATTCAAGACGAATGGACAATGGATGCATTAGTAGTGAGTGCAGGTTTGCGTTATGAAGACATTACTATTACCCGTGAAGAATGGGCTAAATCAGATCCAACTCGTAGCCAAGGCTTAACGAAAGATATTTCAAACGATACTGAAATTTTAGTACCGTCTTTAGGTGCTACTTACACACTTAACGACAACGTAACGTTACTTGCCGGTATTCAAAAAGGTTATGCACCCGCAGCGCCAGGCAATGCTGACCAAGACGAAGAAGAAAGCGTCAACATTGAGTTTGGTTCTCGTTTTAATGCAAACGGCTTTAACGGTGAAGTGATTGCATTCTACTCTGATTACGACAACATGCATGGTAACTGTACCGCATCAGTAGGTTGTAGCGACGACAACATTGGCGACCAATACAACTACGGTGAAGTAGAAGTATCAGGCTTTGAATTTAGCGCTGGTCGTACGTTTAATACTGCATCAGTTGCGTTCCCAGTTAAACTGACTTACACCTACACTGATTCAGAGTTTAAAAACACATTTGATTCAGAAATTTGGGGCTCTGTAGAAAAAGGCGATGCAATGCCTTACGTACCAGAAAACCAAGTTGCTTTATCATTTGGTGCCGAAGTGAATAACTTTGTTGTTAATAGCCAAATACGTTACGTATCGGATGCACATGCTGACCTTTCTGACTCAGGCTTAAATGCGATTGATAGCCGTGTTGTATGGGATTTAGCTGCTAAGTACTTAATTGATGAAAATCAAAAAGTATACCTAAGCGTTGATAATCTGTTTGATAAAACCTACATTGCTAACCGCGCAAATGGCGGTATTCAACCTGGTAAGCCACGCTCAGTACAAATGGGTTACTCTTACAGCTTTTAATAAAGCGCTAACTTAAAAGTACAAAAAAGCCGAGATTGATGTAATCAATCTCGGCT
Organism: Pseudoalteromonas sp. S1609; assembly: GCF_005887255.1. Lineage (GTDB taxonomy): Bacteria > Pseudomonadota > Gammaproteobacteria > Enterobacterales > Alteromonadaceae > Pseudoalteromonas. Next base: position 11,461 of record NZ_PNDJ01000044.1, read on the forward strand.
TTTTAATGCCTATGTGATTCGCTTAGGCTTAATTTGTTTCTGCGCGCTGGCGTAACACTTCAAATAAACAAATGCCGGTTGCTACCGATACATTTAAACTTGAAACCGTGCCTGCCATTGGGATTTTAACGAGCACATCACAATGCTCACGCGTTAAGCGGCGCATGCCCTCGCCTTCAGCACCCATCACAATCGCCATTGGGCCTGTTAAGCTGGCATCAAATACATGTGTGTCGGTTTCACCGGCAGTACCTACAACCCAAACGCCCGCGTCTTTTATTTCACGCAATGTACGTGCAAGGTTAGTTACCTGAATAAGCGGTACCGTTTCTGCTGCGCCACAGGCTACTTTACGTGCTGTGCCATTAAGCTTTGCTGATTTGTCTTTAGGAACAATCACCGCATGTACGCCCGCTGCATCGGCACTACGTAAGCAAGCACCTAAATTATGCGGATCGGTAATGCCATCAAGCACCAGTAAAAATGGCGTGTCTTCACGTTCAATGATCTCATCAAGATCTTTTTCATTAAACACTCGCGCCGCTTTTACGTTGGCGATAATGCCTTGATGCTGTTCATCTTTCGCTTTGTTATCAAGCGCTTTTCGTTGCATAAACTGTACTGAAATACCAAACTGACGCGCTTGCTCAATCACAGGCGATAAACGCTTATCATCACGTCCCTTAAGGGCGTATATTTCTATAAAGCGCTCTGGCTCTTTTGCTAAAATTGCTTCAACAGAGTGAAAGCCAAAAATTAATTCATTACTCACGAATTGTTTGCTCCTGGGCTACTACGTTTACGGGCATTTTTACCTGGTCTTTTAGGCTTTTTGACCGCTTTCTTTTTGGTTTTTTTCTTCGCGGTGGTGTCATCCGCTTTTACTTTAGACTTACCCGCTGCCTTAGTTTTACTTGCAGGCTTTTTTCCACCTTTTGGTTTTTTACTGTCGCTTGCTGACTTTTTACCCGGTATTTTACCGGCTTTAAGTTGCGAGCGAACGCTTGCTGGGGCATTCTTTTTTGGCGCACGACGACGCGCATAACGATCTTGAGCCACATCGCCTTTAAGCGTTAAGTTAATTCGGCGATCATCTAAGCTTACCGAGGCAACTTGTACAGTTACTTTATCGCCTAAACGATAAACCGTATGTGTGTGTTCACCCACCAAGCAATGTTTAGCCGCATCATGTTGGAAGTATTCATCACCTAAATTGGTAACATGAATTAATCCATCAATTTGTAAATCGTCTAAACGAATAAATAAACCAAAATTAGTAACCGATGAAATAACCCCGTTAAACTCCGTGCCTACATGATCTTGCATGTATTCACATTTTAGCCAATCGGCTACTTCACGGGTGGCATCGTCTGCGCGGCGCTCAGTGGTAGAACACTGCTCACCAAGTTGATCGACTTCATCATCGCTGTAAGCGTATTCACCTGACGTTTGTTGACCTTGCGCTTTTAATACCGCTTTAATTGCACGGTGTACCACTAAATCGGGGTAACGGCGAATTGGCGAGGTAAAGTGTGCGTAGGCCGATAATGCTAAACCAAAGTGACCTATGTTATCTGGCTGATATACCGCTTGCTTCATTGAGCGCAGTAGCATAGTTTGAATAAGCTCAGCTTCAGGACGGTCCCCTAAGCGAGCCAACACATGAGTGATTTCTTTCGGGGTGGGTTCATCGCTTAGCGTGCTCTCAATACCCAACTCAGTTAAAAACTGAGTAAAGTTACCCAGTTTTTCGCTATCAGGTTCATCATGCACCCTAAATAACGCACTTGCTTCGTGTTTCTCAAGTAATTTAGCCGCCGATACATTGGCTAAAATCATACATTCTTCAATCAGCTTGTGCGCATCGTTACGAATAACTGGCACAATAGATTCTATTTTACGCTGTGCGTTAAATACAAAACGGGTTTCGAGTGTTTCAAATTCAATTGCACCACGCTCTTGGCGTGCTGCTTTTAATGCCATGTACATTTGCTGTAAGTCAGTTAAATGTGGCACTACAGCTGCGTATTCTTTACGGAGCTTTTCGTCATTTTGTAAAATGGCATTTACTTTGGTGTAGGTTAAACGAGCATGCGAATTCATTAGTGCTTCGTAAAACTTATAGCCCGACAGCTTACCCTCTTGCGATACGGTCATTTCTGCAACCATACACAGGCGATCAACCTCAGGGTTAAGCGAACACAAACCGTTAGACAATACTTTTGGCAGCATTGGAATAACTTGCTCAGGGAAATACACTGAATTACCGCGCTCTATCGCTTCTTTGTTAAGCGGCGTGTTCATACCTACATAATGGGATACATCGGCAATGGCTACCCATAAACGCCAGCCACCTGATTTTTTAGGCTCACAATAAACAGCGTCATCAAAGTCGCGAGCGTCTTCGCCATCAATAGTGACAAGTGGTAAGCCGCGTAAATCAACACGGCCTTGCTTATCGGCTTCTTCAACAAATTCACCTAAGTGGGCAACTTGCTGCTCAACTTCTTCAGGCCACACGTGTGGAATATCGTGATTACGCAGCGCAACTTCAATTTCCATACCCGGCGCTAAATGCTCGCCTAATACGTCAATCACTTTACCTACCGCATTCATATTGCGGCTTGGATTTTGAGTTATTTGCACTTGCACCATCTGGTTGTGGCGTGCGCCTTTTTCGTTACCCGGTAGAATAATAATATCTTGGGTAATGCGCGGATCTTCAGCAACCACAACGGCAATACCATGCTCAACAAAATAGCGGCCAACAATAGGCGCTCGCTCATTAGTAAGCACTTTAATAATACGGGCATCGCATTTTGAGCCTGAACCACGCTTAGTGCCTTTCGCAAGAACAATGTCGCCATGTAGCACCATATTCATTTGATGCTTAGCAATAAACCAGTCTTTGCTCTCGCCTTCAACTTCTAAAAAGCCAAAACCGTCTCTGTGACCGACAACTTTGCCTTTGGTTAAACCGGCTTCGTCAATCAGGGCATAACATTTAAATTTATTAAAATACAATTGCCCGTCGCGCTCCATGGCACGAAGTCGGCGCTTAAATGCTATTTGTCGTTCTTCATCGTTAACCGCGAGTTCTTCGCATAGTTGCGTGTAATTAGCAGGTTTTGAACGCTCTTGAAGGTGAGTAAGTATAAACTCACGACTAGGGACTGGGTTTTCGTACTTTTCTTGTTCTCGACTGAGATTTGGATCTTGGTTTGACATTCACTATCTTGTTAGTTGGTTATGTAAGCATTTTAACTCATATACTCGAAATGAGACAGGTAAAAGCCATTAAACTTTTAATAAAGCGTTATTAGCTTTTGCATTTTGTAGCAATGTAGCTAAATAACACTTAACACCTACTTAATTAATGCACATAAAAGTGAGTAAATTAGCTGTGCTGATGTTTACTCACTTTTATAAAAACAGCTTACTTTTGCTGTAGTTTCTTCCACAATAGCGTGCTGATATGTTCAATAAAAGCCGAATCTTGTGCAGCCATAACATCGAGTATTGGTTTGTTCATTTGGGTTTTGTTTTGAGCGTATATCCAACGATTTTTATTAAAGCTTTGCGCAAACTCTAACACACCCGTTTGCAAGGCTTGCTCATCAGCAAAAATCGCTTCTACCACATTTTGTTGTAGCAGTTTGTGCGCGTCAACACGCTCGCCAGTCATAGCTAAGCGGTTAAAAAATTGAGGATTAATCGCTTTGTTAATAATCGGAAACATAGACGGTACAAACGGTACCAGTACATCAACTTCAGGAAAGCAGAAAAAGCCTTTGTCCGATTTCATAAACCGAAAATCACAGACACATGCCAACACCGAGCCATTACCATAAGTGTGACCGTTTAGTGCAGCAATGATAGGCATAGGAAACGTCACTATGCGTTTAAATAACTGCCCTATCGAATTCATAAAATCGGCAATAACTGCAGGCGTGTTATCTGAACTTGCCATCCACTGTAAATCTATTCCCAATGACCAGCTTTTATCGCTGCTTGAGGTTAATACTACGGCGTTAATATCGCCATTGGCTTCTATGCTATCTAAGTGTTGATTAAGTTCAGCTATAAAACTAGGGTTATGGCGGTTTTCAGCGGTATTCATGGTAAGTATTGCCACGTTTTGCTCAGTGGTAATTTTTATTAATGCGGTCATTCGAGCCTCTTTGAGTGCATTTAGCTGCGCTTTTAGCACTTTTCGTTACTTTTATAGTTATGCACTGAATAGTAATACGTTGTATAAAATTTATAAAGTGCCTATTTTTGTAATCATTAAAGAAGTTATTTATAACCATCCCTTTTGCCGAGCGATACGCGCTGCATCTATCCTGTTTGTGGCATTGAGCTTTGCAATCGCATCAGATAAATAATTACGCGTTGTCCCTTCACTTATATAGAGCTGCTTAGCTATTTCGCTGGTTTTTAAGCCATCACTTGCAAGCTTTAAGGCTTTACGCTCTTTATCTGTGAGTGGGTCGGCATCGTCTAGGGCATTAATGGCAAGTTCTGGGTCAATCACCTTTTGCCCTTGCATTACTTTTTTTAACGCGTTTATTAGCTCTTCGCTGGGTGCTTCTTTTAAAATAAAACCTTTAACACCCGCATTCAAAGAGCGCCTAATATAACCAGCACGTGAAAAAGTGGTCATAATTACCATATTAATTGCAGGATATTTAGCGGCTATTTGCTCACTAAGCTCAATGCCATTCATGCTTGGCATTTCTATATCCGTTAAAATGATATCTGGATGTAAGTCTTTACTAAGCGCGCTGATTTCATTTAACGCATCTCGCCCATTACATGCTTGACCAATTACCTCAATATTAAAGTCGAGGCTTAATAAAGCGGCAACTGCGTCGCGCACCAGCGCTTGATCTTCAACTAAATATACTTTGATCATTTTAAATCCTCAGCACTTAATGGCAGTACAACGTTTAAAGTAAATGTATCGCCACAGGTAAATTTTGCACTGCCGTTTAATTGCTCTGCTCGCTCTTTAATGCCATTTAAACCATTTCCCGCTTTTAATGTGGTGCATGGCGCGTTATCAATAACGGCAATAAGTAATTGCCGCTTTGTTTGTTCTATATTAATAGAACCGATTTTTGTGCTGCTATGGCGTAATAAATTAGTCACTGACTCTTTAATAATAAGACTCGCAATGCCCTCAACCTTGGCAGGTAACGTCGCTAAATTAACGTTAAATTTTATGTTAAAGCCTTGCTCTTTGAGTGTTTGTTTTAGCTGTGTTATTTGGCTGTTTAAGTTGAGCTGCTTTAAATCACTTACCGCGTTTCGTACATCACTCAGTAACTGTCTTGCAAGATCTGCTACTTGGGCTATTTCGTTATTAGCCTGCACGTATCGTTCACCTTGATTTAGTTTATTCGCAAGTTCAGCTTTTAAAGCTATTGATGACAGTGAGTGACCTAAAATATCATGTAAATCTCGGGCTATGCGTTCACGCTCAGCAATGGCTGCTAGTTGCTCCAATTGCTTTGCGCTTTCTTGTTCGCGCTTTTTATGTTCGCGCTCTCTTTTTGCTGCAATCCCATAGCTAAATAAGGCGGCACATAATATTAATGCCACAGCCAAAAAGTACTGAAGCTTTCCTATATCGCTTAAATACGAACTTGTAAAAAGCGCGACTATAATAGCTAATGCGGCATAATACCGCTGCTTTTGGGCATAACTATACCCTGCCACATAGGCAACAAAACCATACAAAGTAGGTGTGCCAGAGGTAAAAAAAGTGGCGCTAAAACAAATGGCGAGCAAGGCTAAAAATAAGGGGGTAATTTTTGTGTTATTGCAGTTAATTGCTTTTATGTACAAAATAATAAAAGCAATATAAAAAGCTAAACATAGGCTCATTTGGCTTTTTGTAAATTGGTCAAAATTAATAATTAATGGCAATAAATAAAAGCCGGTAAAAATTAAATGGCCATACTTCCAAAACGTTTTATCCGTTTGTTGAGAAAAGCTACTTAGCGAACTCATACTAATACCTCTGGCCTATTGTTTTTGTTTATAGCACTATTTTTATTAATAAATATTAATAACATAAAACTGAATGCGAACATAAAACAATCTTCATAAGTCGCAGTTAAACTTAGTGTTTCTACAAAGTCGCAAATGCTTAAGCTTATTAAAATTAAGGAATTCATAACACCCTCCAATATAAGTAAAATAACTATGCCATTAGATAAAATATATAAGAGTGTGAAGTGTCATTAACTTGGCTGACATTTGTCATGAAATAGAAAAATTCATCTTCTGAGTGTAAAAGCAATGCTAATATAGCCAAAAAAAGTGACAAGGAAATCTCGTGCAGTCCCAACAACAAAGCTTAATTTACTTACATATTGCCGTCCTTTTATTTGGCGGCACCGCCTTATTCGCAAAGCTAATTGGTTTGAATGCATTAGATATTACCGCTTATCGCGCGGCTATCGCTGGGGTGGCAATTTGTGTGCTACTGACTTTGCAAAAAAAACCAATTAAGCTGCATCACGCCAAAGATTATGTGATTGCCATTTTATTAGGCGTTGCCGTAGGTATTCACTGGGTAACCTACTTTGCAGGCATGCAATTGGCGGGAATTACCGTGGGCATGTTAGCTTTTTTTACCTATCCCGTGATTACGGTATTTTTAGAGCCTCTATTTAATAAAAGTAAGCCCAAAGCAAAAGATATAATAAGCGCTGTGGTGGTGATTATTGGTATTTATTTATTGATCCCTAACGTTAATTTAGGCGATGACATTACTTTAGGTGTTTTGACGGGGGTGGTATCAGCGTTGTTTTTTGCTCTTCGTAATATTACCCATAAACGCTACTTTAGCGAGTATGGTGGACCGCAAACCATGTTTTATCAAACGTTAGTGGCAAGCCTAATGCTATGTGCATTTATTGAAGTACCCATAACACAAATTAATGATACTGATTTAATATTGCTACTTATTGCCGGTGTGGTGTTTACTGCGATGCCGCATTCGTTATTTGCAGCGAGTTTAAAACATTTATCAGCAGCGACCGCTGGATTGATTTCTTGCTTACAACCCCTTTATGGCACAATACTGGCTATAATTATTTTGCACGAACGCCCATCAGTGATGACCCTGATTGGTGGCGCACTGATTGTTAGTGCTGCGTGCTTTGAAACTTGGTCAATCTCACGGAAAAAGCAGCCATGAAAATATTTGCTCATAGAGGCACAAGCACACACTTTCCTGAAAATACACATAGCGCTATTATGGCGGCGTTAAAAGCAAATGTAGATGGCATTGAGGTTGATGTACAAAGCGCACTTGATGACTACGTGATTATTCATGATACCTATCTAGATAGAACTACTAATGGTAAAGGTAAAGTGTGCGACCTAAGCGCTCAGCAAATTCAACAATTTGATGCGGGAAATGGTGAGCAAGTGCCTACCCTACAACAACTAATTGACTGGAATAGCAACCAAACCTTACTTAATTTAGAGCTAAAACATACTTTTGAACTAGAAAAGTTTGCTGCCCAACTAGAAATGAATATTACTGCAAATAAGATATCAGCAGACAATATTTTAGTTTCATCATTTAATCATCATCAACTACACTGGCTAAAGAACCGCTTGCCTTGGCTTAAAATTGGCGCACTTACTGCATCAATTCCATTGCAGTATGCGAAGTTTGCTGAAGACTTACAGGCCTTTAGCATTCATGTTGACAAAAACTTTATGAACAAGTCGTTTGTTGACGATGCCAAACTGCGCGGCTTACAGGTGTTTGCCTACACCGTAGATGAAGTTGAAGATATTAAACTGATGCTTGCCTGTGGTGTTGATGGCATTTTTACTAACGACCCTGAACGAACTAAGCATTTTTTGGCGCAATTAAATGAACTATAACTAATTATTTAATTGCTATTTATGCTATAAAAACAATAATTTAGTAGGTCACTATTTAATGAGTAGCTACATGCGTATTTATAACTTTTTAGAACAAACTCTATTTTTTACTTTAACCCGAAAAATAGTGGGTAATTTAAGCTTTGTATTTTTATTTCAAGCTATTACATTATTTTGGTTACACAGTAGCCTCTCTGAAAATCAACAAAGCACAGGGCTATTTTGGGCATTAACCCTGCTGATTGTTGCCGGTTTTATATTTACTATTTTTTATATGCGCTTTTTAATTGTGCGCCCGGTAAAAGCCATGCGCGATACGTTGATTAATATTAATCAACAAGATGCCAACTTAGCTGCCAAACTTCCTCATTTTACTTTTGATGAATTTAGAGATTTAAGTGAACAATATAATCTGTTTACTACGCATTTAAACAGCTTATTAAGTACGACCTACAGCAGCGCTCAGGAAAGCGTGCAAAGTAATAGCCAAGTAACGCAATCAATGCAGCACACAGAGCAGCTAAGCGAACAGCAAATTAATTTAAGCCACACCATAATTAATGCCAGTAACCAAATTACCCAAAGCCTGCAAGATATAGTAAGTAACACTGATAGCGTACATCAGGTAAATAATGAACACCTTAGCTTTGTTAAGCTTTCTGCGAGCGAACTGTCTAAACTGGTAGAGCAGGTGAGACTTATTAATGAAATGCTGGGTAGTTTTTCTAAAACGATTGCAGGCTTAAAAGAGAATAGTGAAAACATTCGTAGCATTTTAAAAATGGTAGAAGAGTTTTCTGATCAAACTAACTTATTAGCGCTTAATGCGGCAATTGAAGCAGCGCGCGCCGGAGAAGCTGGGCGAGGTTTTGCCGTGGTTGCCGATGAAGTTCGCACCCTATCGGTTAAAGTAAGTGATGCAACCCGCCAAATTAGTGATTTTATTACTCAAATGAATGAGCTGGTTAATGAAACCAATAAAGAGTCTCAGCAGTTAATTAGTCACTCTAATAACGCACAAGCTGCAATCAACGATACCTCAGAAGGTTTTGGAAAAATGCTCAATGAATTTGAGCATAATCAGCAGCAATTACAGCAAATAGCTAACGCAGTTCATTTACTTGAAGATACACAAAATCAAACTCATGAATCGGTTGAACAAATTGTGGCGCTTGGCGAACAAGCAAAGCAACAAATAGACACCGCATTGCATGACTCTGAGCAATCACAAAAACTAAGTCAACAAACCCAACAACAGTTAAAGCGTTTTGTAGGCTAGGGTCTGACTAGTTTTACCCAAGCCGCGATTATGCTAAATTACGCGGCTTATAATATAACTGTGTGAAGCATGTGAGCGACGTCAATCTAAATTATGAACAGCTAGCCCAGCAAATAAAGCTATGGGGTCAAGAACTTGGCTTTAGTGAAGTGGGTATTACTGACATTGATTTAACTAAGCATGAAGCACAGCTGCAGCGATGGCTTGATGCGGGTTTTCATGGCTCAATGGATTATATGGCAGCCCATGGTATGAAGCGTGCTCGCCCTAATGAGCTAGTACCCGGAACACAGCGGGTTATTTCAGTTAAAATGAATTACCTCCCACCTGATTCTGGCTTTGCCAAAAACCTTAAAAATACCGAAAAAGCCTATATCAGCCGATATGCCCTTGGCCGTGACTATCATAAGTTGATGCGCAACCGAATCAAACAGTTAGGTAAAAAAATTGAACAACATGTGGGTGACTATAGCTTTAGGCCTTTTGTTGATTCAGCCCCTGTACTTGAACGTCAACTCGCTGAAAAAGCGGGATTAGGCTGGCGCGGAAAGCATTCTTTACTGATAAATAAAGAGGCGGGTTCTTGGTTCTTTTTAGGTGAGCTTTTTGTCGACTTACCTTTACCTATTGATAACGAAAACACTTTTGAGGGCTGCGGCAAATGCGTTGCCTGCATAACACTATGCCCCACTGGTGCTATTGTAGAACCTTATGTGGTTGATGCGCGTAAGTGCATTTCGTATTTAACTATAGAGCATCAAGGCGCTATTCCTGAGCAATACAGAACATTAATGGGAAATCGCATTTATGGCTGTGACGATTGCCAATTGGTATGCCCATGGAACCGCTACGGACAAATTACCGATGAGGCTGACTTTCATCCTCGTACACAATTAAAAAACAAAGATTTACTCGAGTTATTTGCTTGGGATGAAACTACCTTTTTAAAAAATACCGAGGGCAGTCCAATCCGCCGCATTGGCCATGAACGTTGGCTACGAAATATAGCCGTTGGCTTAGGTAACGCAGATTTTAGCCCGGCAATTATTGCTGCACTCGAAGATAAACGCCAAACAGTCAGTGATCTGGTGGGTGAACATATAAATTGGGCACTCGCCCAGCAACACGATAAACAAAGGCAAAAGTTGCGTAAAACAGCACGATTAATTCGTATTGTCGAAAAAGGCCTCCCCAGAGACGCGTAAGCCTTTTACCTTTTTATGTAATCACTTTCTCTATGAACTCTTAGCCCTCTTTGTGCATAATTTACTAACATCTAATTTAACACAGAGAAGAGAATGAGGAGTAAATAAGAAGCCACTATTAAAGTACAGCTCTTAGTTAACCTGTAATGCATACTTTCGTTTTTAACCTTTAAAAGACGCGACATAAAGTCGCTGTTACAAGTTAATTTGTCCAATCGTAGCAAGGAATTTACCCCGCGCCTCGCAGCCCGTAGCCCGCACCTTTAACCTTTCAACAATAAAGCGAGATCTTGCTCTATCTCTGCGAACGCTTTTTTAACCTGATCAACAGATTCTTGACGTGCCACCGAATTTTGAATCGTTTCGTCGACTTTTTTGTAGATAAACACTTCCTGGTCTTCATCGAGTCCCATGGTTGGGATCCGCTCTTCTAACTCCTCTTGAAGTTGTTTAAATACTTTTTCGTTATTTATCCGGCTATCGTTAAGCAATCCAATTAAACTATGAAATTTACTGTGAACAGTACTCGCCACTTTGTTTAATCGCTCTTGCTGCGAAACCAACATTTTCTTAGTAGTAATAGCCCGCAATTGCTGTTCGGTTACACTTACAATAAAACAAATATGATCACGTATACGCCCATGCTTCTGCTCATCTTGTTCTGGCATATTCAAAATCAATAAACTGACAAACTCGTAATTAACCAAAATACGATGAGAAAACTCATGTAACCTACCTTTGTTTTTAAGCATTTCAAATAACTCAATCACTATCGGCGAACACACACCGTTTAAAGTAAAGTGCGATTTGCTGTCGTTACATCTAAATTCAATATTACTTTGTAGACCAAACGCCTGTAAGCACTCCACTAATGCCTTACCTAACTCCTCTACATCGTTGATAAAACCGATATTTTCAATATAGTTAACTATCTGACCCATTTCACTGCTATTTGCCATAGCATTAAAAGCGGTTGAGGTTGCTTCTTTTACTTGCTTTTCAAGCTGTTGTTTTTCTATTAATACTTGATTTAACTTATTCAGCTTTTGCTTAAGTTCATCGTGCCCAAACGGTTTTACAATATAGTCTTCAGCACCTACTGAATAACCTTCCATACGTTCCTCAACAGTCCCCCTTGCCGATACAAACATCACTATAATATCTTGTGTTTTAGGGTTCGCTTTGAGCTCTTTACATACTTCGTAACCATTCATTTTTGGCATGCTTACATCAAGTAAGATAACCTGCGGCATATACTCTTCAACCATGCTCAAGCATTCCGGGCCACTCGAAGCCAGCTTAAGTTCAAAATCTAATTCCTCTAGGATTTCTTCTATTATTTCGAGGTTAAATGGTTCATCGTCGACTGCAAGAATTTTAGTTAAAGCCATAATTTTTCGTCCATATAAATCGTGTTCATTAAAACAATTCGGTTATTAGCTACTATTTTTCACTAATTGCTCATCGGCTAAATATTCATCGAGGTTTATTTCCAAAGGAACCTGAATGCTAATGGTTGCCCCACCAAGTTCGTTATTACAGGCTTTTATAGTTCCTTGATGTAAAGAAACAAATTCACGGCACAACGTAAGTCCTAATCCTGTCCCCCCTGCGCCACTATTTGTTTTGCTACTTTGCACAAATTTTTGAAAAACAGTTTCAAGCTCGTCTTCTGGTATGCCTATTCCACTATCTATTACTTCAATATTTGCACACCCACTGTCTGTTTCCAATGCAACTTCGATAGTGCTATGTTCTTCGCTAAATTTTAATGCATTACTCAATACGTTTCTAAGTACCTGATTAATTTGCTCTTCATCGCATTGTGCTACAACTGGTGGGTTATCTGATTTAAATGCAATCTTAATATCTTTTTCTATGGCAATCCCAGCAACATCATCAATGCTTGTTTTAACAATAGTCGTTAAATCGCATGCTCGCGGGTTAAATGGGAATTTACCTACATCTAATTTCGACAAATCGAGTAGATTGTTAAGTAATGACAGTAGCCTTTGCCCACTCGATTCTATTCGGGTTAAATATTTTAAAAGTTTATCTTTACTAAAATCATCATCTTGAAGCTTACTGATACCAAAGCGTGAAAAACTTAGTATAGAATGCATAGGGGTTCTTAGCTCATGTGACATATTAGCTAAAAACTCTGATTTGCTTAAATTAGCTGCTTCAGCAATGTTTTTCGCATGCTCAAGTTGCGAAGTCCGCGCTCTAACCTGCTCTTCTAAAAGATCTTTGGCCTCAAGTAATAAATCTTCTTTTTGTTTTAAATGGGTTACGTTTTTAAAAATAACCGCTAATGCTATCTCACCATGATGATCAATTTCATTAAACGAGCCGACAAGTGGAATTTTACTGCCATCTTTATTGACTAGGTGTAGGTCGCAACTAAATTGCCGATTACTGTTTAAAGTCGATATTTTATCTTTTATTGCCTTTACTGAATCGTCATCTAAAAAGTGAAATAACGAGTGAGCAATGAGCTTTTTAAACGGTAAATTAAACAGCTTTAAGCACGCGTCGTTAGCCTCTACTATTTTGCCTTTACGTTCAAAAAGTAAGATTGGATCGGGAGTATTTTTAAAAATTACTTGCAGCAAACTGTCTTTTTCAATAAGTACATCGACTGTATCTTGTAGTCTTTCAACTAGCTCTGCGTTATGACGTTTTAGCAATTCGGTTTGCCACAACTTATGTACTGCTTGTAATAACACATTGTCGTCGAGCGGCTTAATTAAAACGTCTTCAACACCTTGGCGAATTGCTTCAATCATAGAAACCTGAGCAGGACGCGAGGTTAATAATAAGCAGCGGCTATGCGGCTGTATCTGCTTAAGGCTGGTAAATATATCTAAGCCGAGCCCTTCTTTTAAACTAAAATCACTAATTAAAATATCAATCATTCTGAGTTTGGCAATATTAAGTGCCTCATCATGATTTGTAGCTGTGTATACCTCTATATGTGCACCCACTAAACTACTTTTTAGCATTTCTAAACGCTCACTAACATGATCAACCAACAAAATTGTAGGCAGTTTAAAAATATGATCAGGTCCTATTTCTAATAGATCTTCAATAAATGAAGTGATTTCTTTATTAGAAAAAAATGGATAAATAATAGTGGCATCTGGAACAAGCTCGTTTAATTTACCAAATGCATCAAGCAATTCACCACTTTCAGCCTTGGGAGCTAAAAGTAAAAATGATTGTCGGGTCGCTTGTTTTACCAACGAAGCAACCAGATTTGTTGGTGTCCCTTGTGAAAAGGCAAGCATATCGTACGCATCTATGTTGCTGCTTTGATCAAACATAGAATAATGAACTAATTCAACTTCACAACCAATTAGCTCAAGCAGTACTTTTAAGCGCATAGCAATCATGCTACTGCTATCAATAATAAGTATTTTTTGCGCCATTTATGTACACTTTTAAGAATTAATTAAACACCTTTTCAGCATAGTATAGAATTTTTGGTTTGGCATAATCGTCTACATAAATGTAATTTTTGCTTGCCTATGATTGTGGGATTACATTAAATGCTTACCAAAAATAGTCAGGCTGTACAGCTGGTTATCCATCCTTGCAACATTGGGCAACTCTCCCCATACTGCAAAATCAAAATGCTTAAATAATTTAATGCTTGGTTCGTTATGGCTAAAAATAAATCCGAGTAACACTTCAATATCGAGCTTTTGTGCTTGTTGTTGTGCAAATTGCATCAACTTTTTACCCAACCCTTTTCCTTGGGCTGCCGCCGTAATGTAGATGCTTAGTTCAACGGTGCCATCGTAAGCTGGGCGCCCATAAAACGATTTATAACTAACCCAGGCTAATACTTGGTCATTTTCGCAGTAAACAAAAATAGGTCTTTGAGCTGTATGGCTATCAAACCAAGGTTGTTTGTCAGCAACGGTTACTTCTTCAGTATCGGCGGTTACCATTCGACTAGGGATAGTTTCATTATAAATGGCAACAATAGCAGTTAAATCATCAGGTTTAGCTAAACGTATAGTCATAGAAAATAAGTAAAATTGATCAATTTCGCCTATAGTAGCGTATGATAAGTTACATAAACACCCATCAAATCGCGTTCAAGGTAACCGCATGATAAGAAAATTAATATTCGGATTAACACTGGCTCTAGGCTGTGTATCTGTAACCACCAATGCAGCAGACACTAATAGCCCTTCAGCAAAGACAGATACCTGCGATGACTTCACAAATGTGTCACTGAGAAAGCTTCGTTCAACCGAAACGCTTAATCTATGTGAATTTAAAAATAAGCCACTGTTGATTGTTAACACTGCCAGCAATTGCGGCTTTACTTCTCAGTTTGAAGGGCTAGAAACGCTATACAAAAAATATAAAGAGCAAGGCTTGGTGGTGCTCGGTTTTCCATCTGACGATTTTTTTCAAGAAGAAAATGACGAAAAAGATACGGCTAAAGTCTGTTATGTAAATTACGGCGTTACCTTTCCCATGTTAGCCACCAGCGCAGTGCGTGGCAGCGATGCCAACCCTATTTTTAAGCACTTAAATGCAAAAACTAGTTCACCTAACTGGAATTTTTATAAATACGTGGTTTCGGCAGATCGTCAAACCGTGACTCGCTTTAACAGCCGCGTCAAACCCGATTCAGCAAAATTAGAAAGCGCCATCAAAAGTGCATTTTAATTTTGTGTTTTCAGTTTAACCTTACTAAGATGTTGCTTAGTAGATAAAAAACTAAACTTATAAATAGGAGATTTTATGGCAGTAGCAAGTGCAAGGCACATACTCGTAGACAGTGAAGCACAATGTTTAGACCTTAAAGATAAAATTGAGCAAGGTGAAGACTTTGCAGAGCTGGCTAAATTGCACTCTAATTGCCCTTCAGGTCAAGATGGTGGCGCATTAGGTGAGTTCGGACCTGGTATGATGGTTCCTGAGTTTGATAAGGTGGTTTTTTCAGCGCCACTTAACCAAGTACAAGGTCCTGTTCAAACACAGTTTGGTTACCACTTATTAGAAGTAACCAGCCGCTCAGAGTAAGCAAATCGATTTATTAATAAAGCCGCTTCAGCGGCTTTTTATTTATGTGGAGTTGGCAAAAGCCCCAATATGCAACTACTTGGCTCTATTTCTTCCCCTTATGTTCGCCGTGTCAGAATTTGGGCACAACAAAATAACTGTGAGCTTGAGTTTATAAATCTCGACATTTTTTCAAGCGATGACCGCTCTTTAATGATGTCGCACAACCCGGCAGCTAAAATCCCTATCTTAATTGATGGCTCGCTTAACTTAAGCGACTCAAACAATATACTGCGTTACTTACTTGAAAAAACACAGCAGAACCCGTTAACTTGGCCGCAAGAGCATTTTTTAACTAGCATCAATGCCTGTAACGATTCATTGGTTGAATTATTGTTATGTCATCGTTCTGGGTTTGACACGCAAGCTGATAAACTATTTTTTAATCTGCAAAATGAGCGAATTGCGCAAACATTAGACTATTTAAATGATCATTTAAACGATGATGAATTTAAAAGCTGTGAATGCCTCAACATCAGTTTATACTGCTTGCTAGATTGGATCTGCTTTCGTGAACTCACTGATTTTAGCGCGCAATCGCAGTTAGTTAAGTTTTATGAAGCGTTTAGTCAGCGTCAAGCGGCTAAAAATACCAACCCTCGACTCAAATTTTAAAAGGTGAACACATGAGCGATATCGAAATTGAATCACAACTAGTTAGCTTTGTAGAAAAAGTACGTGTTAGTGAGCAGATCTGGGCACTGGGTGCACAAGATGGTGGCTTTGTTGTATGTGAATCAAATCAGTTTGATGACACCGATGTACTTTTACTGTGGGAATCAGAAGACGCAGCAAAAGAGCAATGTAAAGAAGAGTGGAAAGACTACAGCCCAGTAGAAATCAACCTAGATGAATTTTTAGATGATTGGGTTGAAGACCTTAAATCAGATGATGCATTGGTCGGTTTAAATTGGAATGACGATCAAGTGTGCGTAGAAATTGAACCAGTTGGTTTAGCTCGCGCTTTAAGTGAATAAGTTTTAACTGTTTATTTGCTGGCACACCCCCAATTAACAACAACGATTAGTTGGGGTATAAAATAATAAAAACTGTCAAGGTACTGCGTTGAAAACCCATCTTGGTCGTCGTCCATTCTCAGCTATGGAGTTACATACGCTCTATACCGGATATATTTATAGTGATACTCGGCTTGCCCGCGAACAAGCTAAGCACTGGCACTTTTGGCTGCCTTTAATTGCGTACTACAGTGGCGCTTATAGTGATGAAATTGGCCATTTAACCCTAGATGACTTGGTGGTTAAAAATAACATTCTCTGCTTTAGCTTTCATACTCATGGTAAAATTAAACCCCGTTTAATTCCTGTACATAACGCCCTTATTAAGGCCGGACTTAATGATTATTTAGCCTACGTAAAAGCGCAAAAACACACACGTTTACTGTTTGACCTCCCAGCAAAAACAGGACGCTACAGTGAAAAAGTACGCATTTGGTTTTCAGGCGAGGGCGAACGTGCGGGGTATTTGCAAAAATGTGCAATTCCTTCCGTGGATCAACTCGGAATGAAAACCGCGATTAGTAGTTTGCGGCTTAACTTTGAGCAGCAAATTCGTATTTATGCCCTGCAAGCAGGCTCTAAAGACTGCTTCAATTACTTAATGGGCTTTAATGATTACTCTGATGAGCATTTTGCCGATACCAAATTGCTTAATACCGTTTTACAACAAATTCGTGTTATCAATTCCTACACCCATTGGCAGCGGTTTTTAGCACGAGATAGTCACTGACAAACTTTGTTACTCTTTTCCTTCTTGTTGCTCGCTTACTCTAGCAATAAAAGCTGTTAGGATGGAGTGTACTCACTCTTCTAACAACAAAAATCTAGGGATAACTATGTTTTTTAAAAGCCTCTTAACCATGAGCGTTGCGCTTGCGATAAATGCTGCTAACGCTAATGAATTCGTGATTGAAAAGCTCGCAAAGCCAAGTTCACAAAAAGTCGCTTTAACGCTCGACCCAAGTCAGGATACTTTTACAGGAATGACTGAGATCAGTTTGGAGGTGCTTAAACCAACACGCTACATTGAACTTAATGGTGTTGATTACGCAACCAAAATGGTTCAACTATTGGGTGAGCAAAACTGCGACTTAAACAGCGAAATGCTTAAAACCGGTAAAGTTAAATTTAGCTGCGAAGAGCAAATTCAGCCGGGTAAATACACTTTAAGAATTGATTTCTCAGCGCCATATAATCGCCAAAGTGTGGGGCTATATAAAACCCTAGATCAAGGCGTTCCTTATCTTTTCACCCAATTTGAAATGAGCGATGCCCGTCGAGCGTTTCCTGTATTTGACGAACCAAGCTATAAAATTCCATTTCAGTTAACTATTACCGCCCCCACGTCACAAAAAGTGTATTCAAATACACCTGAGTTAAAAACGACGGTGAATGGCGATATGACTACCCATTACTTTGATAAAACGCCACCAATTCCATCATACTTAGTAGCTATGGCTGTAGGCCCGTTTGAAGAACTAGAAATTAAGGGTATGCCAATTCCTGGCCGTGTGATTACTCCACAAGGTAAAATTCATTTAGCACAGTATGCAAAAGAGAATATGCCTAAAGTATTGGGCGCACTTGAAGAGTACTTTGGTATTCCTTACGTGTATAAAAAATTAGATTCAGTGGCTGTTCCAGAGTTTCCGTTTGGGGCAATGGAAAATTCAGGTTTAGTGACTTACCGCGAAGATATTCTTCTGGTTGATTTAAAAGCTGCAACGCGTAGTAAAAAGCAACGTAATGTCTCTATTATTGCCCATGAATTAGCTCACCAATGGTACGGTAACTTAGTGACTATGAAGTGGTGGAACGACTTATGGTTAAACGAAGCGTTTGCTAGCTGGATGGCAGCAAAAATTACTAAGCAACTTAACCCTGAGTTTGAATCACACCTAGATTTACCACAAAACAATGTAATGGCGTTAGATGCTCGCTTAAGCACTAAGCCCATT
The DNA here is from genome assembly GCF_005887255.1 of Pseudoalteromonas sp. S1609. Classification (GTDB taxonomy): domain Bacteria; phylum Pseudomonadota; class Gammaproteobacteria; order Enterobacterales; family Alteromonadaceae; genus Pseudoalteromonas. The sequence continues at coordinate 29,915 of NZ_PNDJ01000044.1, forward strand.
CGTAAACCAATTAAAACTGAAGCCGATATTATGGACGGTTTAGGCCTTGCATACAGCAAAGGCAGCTCAGTACTGGCGATGGTTGAAAATTGGATTGGTGAAGACGCATTTCAAGCTGGTATTCAAAATTACTTAAAAGAGTTCTCATATAAAAATGCCGAAGCCGCCGATTTATGGGAAGCACTCGGTAAGGCTTCAAATAAAGATGTGGCGAGTGTTTTAAAATCATTTATTGAACAATCATCATTTCCTTTAATCAAGGTTGATCAGCAAGGTAAAACTATCACCATTTCGCAAAGCCGTTTTGCTAATGCCGGTGTTGATGCTCCAGCCCAACTTTGGAATGTACCCGTTGCCATTAAGTACGGTAAAGGCGATAAAGTAAAAACTGCCAGTGTATTACTTAATAAACAAAACCAAACGCTAGAGTTAGATTTTGAGCCAGAGTGGATATATCCAGACCAAGGTGCGCTAGGTTACTACCGCTGGGTCATGGACGATGCGCAATTTAACGCACTAATTGATAATGCAGCAAGCGTATTAAACGACCGCGAGCGCCTTGCATTGTTATCAGCTACTGACGCCTTACTTGACGCAGGTGTAATTTCTGCGGCTAAGCTGATGCAAACGCTTGAAGTATTTGCCAGTGATAGTCATCCACGCGTAGCTAACACTGCTTTAGGTTATTTAGCATCTCAGCAACGTACCTTTAAAGACGATAGCAACAAAGATTTATGGCCTACATTTATTCAAAGTGCAGTCATGCCTGCCGCTAAAAAATATGGCCTAGAAGCAAAAATGGGTGAGGATGGCGCTATTGCTCAACTGCGAGCTGCGGTGGTATCACGCTTAGGCTTTGATGGTGAAGATAAAAATGTGATCAATAAAGCTAAGCAGCAAACAGCTGCTTACTTAAAAGATCCACAAAAAGTAGACCCTTATTTAGCGGGTACTTACTTACGTCTTGCGGCTTTTCATGGTGATAAAGCGCTGCTTGATCAGTTTATGGCAACCTTTAAAACCACTAAAGATCCACAAGTTCGTACCAATATGTTGGCAGCAATGGGTTATTTTGGTAAACCTGAACTCCAAAAAGCAGTGCTTGCATATAGCTTAACCGATGAAGTAACCGCTTCTGATATGCGTACTATTTTATCGGGGCAAAGTTACACCGATGAACGCCAAGCACTCTTTATTGATTGGATATATAGCAACTACGATAAAGTAACAGCAAGTTTGCCACCATTTTTTGTGCCTAACTTACCTTACTTTACTACTGCTAGCTGTGATGCTGAAAGTTTAGCGACAACGCAAACGTTCTTTGACGCTAAACTTGATGACGTACCTGGCTATGCGCGCACATTAAGTAAGCTTGCAGAAAGTACGAATGACTGTATTGCACTTAAAAACCGTGAACTCAAATCAGTAAATAGCTTTTTGAATAGTAAATAAACTAAAGGTTAAAGGTTAAAGGTTAAAGGTTAAAGGCTAAAGGTTAAAGGTTGAAGATTTTATCTTGCACCTTTTGCCTTTAGCCCTGCACCATTCTATTAACCACCAATAATCATCGTTAGCTTAGCTATAAACTCTTTTGCCGCTTGTTCAGAGTTAATTTTAAAAGCGACACCATAATGAATAGGCTGTGCGCTTTTATAAATACGAGTGGGAAAACGGGTCATTTCACTACTATGAAAATAGCCTTGAGTACGCACAACCCCATCAATATCAGTAAAGTCATCACTAAACACTTCAAATGCAGGACGGATCACAATTTTACCTTTCCCCGTTTCGGCATGGGTGTAAAACGCTTCTTTAGAGTTTGCTAGCATATACTCAGCAATGTTTTTTATTTTAAAATTACTTCTACACTCTAGTTTTATCAGCTGCTCTGTTAACTCGTCTGCGCTAAATGCCACGTGACTTTCCTTTTTATTTAATAGGGGGTCAGACTAACTCATGCATGAGTGAAAGTCCGAAATTTATTATTTAGTGTTTATTTAACACTACATACAAACGCTAATTGCTGATTTTTATAACTCAACCGGCTAATTTCAGTATCGCAATATTGGCTTAAATCAAGCCATTGAGATATGTCAGAACCTGCTGTTAGTTTTCGTTGATAGATACGGTTTTTAATTGCGTAAGCAATGGTATTTTCATCTTTTAAGATGAAGTCTTGTACTTGGTTTGGCAACCTAAGGATGTTGCTTACCTGCTTGGTTTGAGGGTCAAAACGGGCTAACTGGTGCTGGCCATTTTTACTATGACTAAATAAAAATTCACTTTGCGATTTATCGTAAATAAGTGTGCGACCAATGTTATTTGCAACAACTTCACCTTTAGCCGCAACAACCGAGGTATATTGTAATGTATGTGGCTCACCTAAAATAAACATCACTAAATCGTTGTTATTACCCCAAGCGTGATAGCCCACAGGCTCAATCCAATCAAAAATACGACTTGGCGCCTGCTCTGTGCTCAGCGGATATTGCCATAATTTTTGTTTGCCATCTTCTTCAACCACGATGGCAGATAAACTATCACCACTCGGTGTTACTGTTGGCGAATACTCACTTACAGCTGTATTGGTGATCATGGAGGTTTGTTTTGATGATAAATCGTAAAGCGCAATATCAGTTTGGCTCTGATTATTACTGATTACCTCACGCGTATAATAAAGGCCCGTGTCGGTTAAATAGGGCTGATTGTTGTAGCTGGTTTTATCACTAACAATACTTACGCGTATGCCATGCGGAGTATTTAAATCGGCAAGCAGTATTTGACTTTTAGGCATATTTGCTTGGGCAACGCCCAATGTTAAAGCATTAATTGTTATTAGCCCTAACAGCGGTTTGATCAGTTTCATGCTTTCTCTCGTTTTAATTTTAAGCACCTCATGATAACGTTATTTACTGATGACGTCACTTGACCTAGCTTAGTAAGGTCTTTATAACTAATGGGTCATAAAAAAGAGAACAAACATGTCAGCTAAACACCCTATTATTGCAATCACCGGCTCATCTGGAGCAGGCACTACAACCACCACCAATGCCGTGAAGCATATTTTCCGCAGCCTCGATATCAATGCTGCATTTATTGAAGGTGATAGCTTTCATCGCTATACACGTCCTGAAATGGACAAAAAAATTCGAGAAGCCCAACAAGAAAGTAAACACATAAGTTATTTTGGCCGAGAAGCCAATGACTTTGGTGCATTAGAAGACTTATTTACCAAGTATGGTGAAACAGGCGAAGGTAAACTGCGCCGTTATTTACATACCTTTGATGAGGCCGTGCCTTATAACCAGTTACCTGGAACATTTACTCCTTGGCAAGAGCTTGAGCAAAATACAGATTTAATGTTTTACGAGGGCTTACATGGCGGCGTGGTCGACGAAGATCATGATGTTGCTAAGCATGTTGATTTACTCATAGGCATGGTGCCAATTATTAACCTTGAGTGGATCCAAAAGCTTATTCGCGATACCTCAGAACGTGGCCATTCTCGTGAAAAAGTAATGGACTCGATTGTACGCAGTATGGATGACTACATTAATCATATAACACCGCAATTTTCTCGTACCCATATTAACTTTCAGCGAGTACCCACCGTTGATACCTCCAACCCATTTAGCGCAAAAGATATCCCCTCCCTTGATGAAAGCTTTGTCGTTATTCGCTTTAGGGGCATTGATGACGTTGATTTCCCGTATTATTTACGCATGATTGAAGGCAGCTTTATGTCGCGGATCAATACGCTTGTAGTACCCGGTGGCAAAATGGGACTCGCTATGGAGCTAGTGCTTACGCCACTGATCAAAGATATTATTTTGAAAAAACGCGCCTTAGCAAAATTAGCCCCACCTGAAATTCCTATTTAGACTCTTTTTTGTGAACCCTAACTCACGTACACTGCTGATTTTAAGTATGATGAGAGTAGTATGTCGCAAGCCATTAAAATTGTTGTCGGGTCTAAAAATCCAGTAAAAGTAAATGCCGCTAAACACATTTTTGCGATGTATTTCCCTGAGCATATAGTTGAATGTAGTGGCGTTCATGCACCCTCTGATGTACCCGATCAGCCTATAGGCGAAGAACAAACGTGTTTGGGTGCACAGAATCGAGTTAACTACTGTAAAGCACAGCATCAAGCAGACTACTACATAGCGATGGAAGGCGGCGCAGCGCAATTTAGCTATGGTGCAGCAACCTTTGCCTATGTTGTTATTGATGACGGCGCACAGCAAGTTACAGGACGAAGCAGTAACTTACCTTTGCCTTCAGTTTTTTATAAAGCATTGCTGCAAGGTGAAGAGCTCGGAGATGTGATGGATAAGACTTTTAATACCACCAATATTAAGCAGCAAGGGGGTGCTATTGGTTTATTAACTGATCATCATGCAACACGAGAAAGTACCTATACTCAAGCGCTGACTCTCGCCATGGCGCCTTTTCTTAATCCCACTTTATATAATCAATAACGGATGTTTTAATGAAGTATAACTACGTATTATTTGATGCCGACGAAACCTTATTTAGCTTTAATGCCTTTACTGGCTTACAAAAAATGTTAGCTGCTTATGACATGGATTTTACCAAAGCAGATTATGACCATTACCAAAACACCAATAAGCCACTATGGATTGCCTATCAAAATAACGAAATTACCGCAAACCACCTGCAAGTAACTCGTTTTAGTGAGCTGGCAAATAAACTTGATGTACCAGCCCAGCAGCTCAATGATGATTTTTTATCGGCAATGGCTGAAATTTGCATGCCTTTACCCGGTGCGGTTGAATTATTAAACGCCCTTAAACCTCATGCCAAGTTAGGCATTATCACCAATGGCTTTTCTCAGCTACAAGCACGTCGTTTAGCGCATACTGGGCTGCAAGATATGTTCGATTGGCTGGTAATTTCTGAAAAAGTAGGTATAGCTAAACCTGCAAAAGAGATATTTGAGCACACCTTTAATTTAATGGGGAATCCACCTAAAGAGCAAATTTTAATGGTAGGTGATACCGCCAGTAGTGATATTCTTGGTGGACAAAATGCAGGCATAGACACCTGCTGGTTACAGCACCCTGGGGTAATCTTACCTGAAGGTATTAAGCCAACGTATCAAGTCACTGAGTTAAAGCAGTTACAAACTATTTTAGGTCTGTAATACCTGACTGATTGTGCTGACAAACAGCCAAAAAAAATGACGCTAATAAGCGTCATTTTTTATAACTGTATGTAAGCAATTAACTGATTAGGCGTTTGCTAATTCAAGGCCGGGTGCAGGCATCGAAACAGGCGTTTCAAAGGTTGCCCACTCCCATGCTGACTCGGTTGCCATAATTTTGCGTAGTAACTTGTTATTCAAATCATGACCTGATTTAAATGCAGTTACTTTACCTAAAAGGTTATGACCTGTCATAAACATGTCACCTACACAGTCTAGTATCTTATGCTTGACGAACTCGTCTGGGTAACGCAGACCGTTTGGATTTAAAACTTTAAATTCATCAAGTACCACTGCACTATCCATGCTACCACCTAGTGCAAGGTTATTAGCATGCATGTATTCAATATCTTTCATAAAGCCAAAAGTACGCGCACGACTAATCTCTTCAGTAAAACTTTGTGCGGTAATATCTAAACCAATACGTTGGCGGCTTTCATTAATTGCAGGGTGATCAAAGGCAATTTCAAAGTCGATATGGAATCCGTCGTAAGGTTCTACTTCGGCCCATTTATCGCCTTCTTCGATACGTACTTTTTCTTTAATACGAATAAAGCGTTTAGCAACATTTTGCTCTTCAATGCCGCCTTTTTGTAATAAATAAATGAATGGCAATGCACTACCATCCATTATTGGAACTTCTGAGCTATCAAGTTCAACAATTAGATTGTCGATACCCATGGCCGCAACAGCTGCAATTAAATGCTCAGTAGTTGATAAGCGAACACCATCTTTGTTAATTAAACAGGTACACAATTGCGTATCACCAACGGCTTCAGGTGTTGTTTCAAAATCAACAACCGGATCAAGGTCGACACGACGAAATACAATCCCAGTATTTGCGCTCGCAGGTCGGAGAGTTATTGTGACCTTCTCACCTTTATGAAGTCCAATTCCTATGGCTTTGACTACTTGTGCAATCGTACGCTGTTTAATCATAGGTTCGCTCACTTTAAGTATATATTACAGTTAGACGGCGGAGTGTAACATAAATACGGTATAACTACAATATTTGTTCACATTTCGCACAAAAGTACTGTTTTTAATTAGTCTGCTTGTTTACGTAAAAAAGCAGGAATGTCGAAATAATCGCCACCCTCAGACTTATCTGTTTTATTAGCACTACTTGACGACGTATTCGTTGCTGAACTTGAAGAGCTAGTCGATGTGCTGCTTTGCTCTTTTGATTCAGTTTGCGATGTCGTTGCAGGCTCTTCAGTCGTGTTTGTGCCTTGGCTTGCAAAGCTAGGTACGTACATGCTGCTGCTTGTTTGTGTGCTTGAGCTAGTTACATCAGAGCCTGACGCTTTTTTGAAACCGTTATCTACAATACCAAACTGTGGACGACGATCGCCGCCTAAGCCGGTTGCAACCACGGTTACACGTAGCTCATCCGTCATTTCTGGGTCAATTACCGCGCCAACAACAACCGTTGCGTTTTCAGACGCTAGCGCCTTAACGTGATTACCCACAATTTCGAATTCTTCGATCGCGATATCCATACCCGCAGTAATGTTAACCAAAATGCCTTTAGCACCGGTTAAATCTACGTCTTCTAAAAGAGGGCTTGAAATAGCAGCTTCTGCTGCTTCTTGTGCACGATCAGGACCCGATGCAGATGCTGTACCCATCATCGCCGTGCCCATTGCAGACATAACTGTACGTACGTCGGCGAAATCCACGTTAATTAGACCCGAGCGAGTGATTAGCTCAGCAATACCTTGTACCGCACCGAACAATACGTCATTTGCTTTAGCAAATGCATCCAGTAAAGTTGTTCCTTTACCCAATACTTTTAGTAACTTGTTATTTGGAATAGTGATTAACGAGTCCACAATTTCAGATAATTCGCTAATACCTTGCTCTGCAGCAGCGGCACGCTTTTTACCTTCAAAATCAAACGGACGGGTTACCACAGCAACAGTTAAAATGCCCAGCTCTTTAGCAATTTTAGCCACGACTGGCGCAGCACCGGTACCTGTACCGCCGCCCATACCTGCCGCAATAAACACCATATCAGCGCCCTCAAGGCTAGCACGAATGGTTTCGGCGTCTTCTTCAGCCGATTCACGACCTACTTCAGGGTTAGCCCCCGCACCTAACCCAGAGGTTATTTGCGTGCCTAATTGTACTGTTACATCAGCGGCTGAATTACGTAATGCTTGCGCATCCGTATTGGCTGCGATAAAACGAACGCCTTCTATTTGTTGTTTTACCATGTGCTCAACTGCGTTACCGCCGCCACCGCCTACACCGATTACTTTTATTACAGCTTCTTCGCTGTGTTGTTCCATTATATCAAACATATTTACTCTCCGACTTGAGTACTAAAACTCGCCTTGAAACCATTTTGTGATGCGGTTCCACCAATTATTATTATCATCCGCTTTCGACTTTTGTGCATTCATCGACTGCATAGTACGCCCGTATTGTAACAAACCTACAGCGGTTGCGTACGATGGATCATCAACATAATCAGTTAAACCTACTACACCAATTGGTTTACCTATTCTTACTGGCATCTGAAAAATATCTTCAGCCACTTCCATTGCGCCAGTCATTTTAGCAGTTCCGCCAGTAATGACGAGACCTGCTGCAATTTGGTCTTCTAATCCTGAGCGACGAATTTCTTCCATCGCCAGTTCAAATAATTCTCTAAAACGTGGCTCAACCACTTCAGACAACGTATGCCTAGACATCAGTCTTGCTGGTCGCCCACCTACGCTTGGCACTTCAATCGTGTCTTCGCTGCTCGCCATTTGGCTACTTGCACAGGCATATTGTACTTTGAGTGACTCTGCATGTGATATAGGTGTACGAAATATTTTTGCAATATCACCGGTTACTTGGTTGCCCGCCACCGGAATAACCGCAGAATGACGCAGTGCACCATTAATATAAATAGTGATATCCATAGTACCACCACCAATATCTAACACCGCAACACCTAGCTCTTTTTCATCGTCCGTCAATACGGAGTAACACGAGGCAAGCGCAGTGAATATAAGTTGGTCCACTTCAAGCCCACAACGTTCAACACATTTTTCTATATTTTTAGCCATATCGTTGGAGCAGGTAATAATGTGCGCGCGTGCTTCCATGCGCACACCACTCATGCCAAGTGGGTTTTTAATCCCCTCTTGCATGTCAATGCTGTACTCTTGTGGCAAGGCATGCAACATTTTGCGTTCAGCTGAAATTGGCACTGAGCGTGCTATATGGATTACATTTTCAATGTCTTCATCGGTTACTTCAGTGTTATTAATAGCGACAACACCACTTTCGTTCTGACACTGAATATGTTTGCCAGAAATACCCAAATAAACCGAGCTAATACGACAATCAGCCATCAATTCAGCTTCATCAATTGCGCGGCGAATAGACTCAGACACTAAATTTAAATCGTTAACGCCGCCTTTATCCATTCCATAAGATACTTGGCTCCCCACGCCAACAATGCTGAGCTTGTTATCTGTGGTGATTTCACCTACCGTGGCCACTACTTTCGAAGTGCCTACGTCTAATCCAATCACTAGGTTTCTTTCTGCTGACTTAGTCATGCCTTACTCTTTATTATAATTGCTGTTCTTGCATTGGCTTATAGCTCACTGCAAGGCCGGTATCGTAGCGTAAATCAATTGCATCTATCTGTGCATCAGCACGTTGTTCTATGCGTGAATAAACGTCTATAAAACGCTGTACACGCTTGGCTTTATCCTTGCGCCCTAAATTTAAACGCACGCCATTATCTAACCAAAGTTGCCACGAAAACCGCTCAGATAGCGCAAGGCTAGTGAGCGTTAGTGCATTTACTTTAAGCATTTCATCAAACTGTTTAAACGCTACCCATGCTTCTTTTTCACTGCCTTCTGGCCCATATAACTGGGGTAATGTGGCACTTAATTTATCACTTTTAGCCTCAAACGCCTCGCCGCTTTGGTTAATCAATAAATCACTGTTCCAGTGAGCGACCGCTTGATGCTCTACCACGTAAACTTGGATAGTATCAGGCCATTGCTTTCTTACCGATACTGTTGCAACCCAAGGTAGTTCTTGCACTAAATGCTGAACATGCTTTACGTTTAACTCAAAAAAGCTAGTTAAATCCGCTTTTTTTATCGCGGTAGTTATTGCTTTTTCATCAGTGTATTTGGGTCTCCCCAACACCGTTAGATGCTTAATTTGCGCATCTTTATTTGCAACTAACCAATGGGAAACCCCATTGGTTATTTCAATTAACCCAATCACTACAGCTAGAAAAAAGCTCACTCCAAAAATCAGCGACCAGTTAAGTTGCTGTTTTAGTTGCTGCGCTTTCTCTAAAAAGGGATGCATATTAAAGGGTTTGCTCCAAAATGCGAACAACTAATTGCTCAAAACTTGCCCCATTGGCTTTTGCTGCCATTGGCACCAATGATTTTTCTGTCATGCCTGGCACGGTATTTACTTCCAACAAGTAAAATTGGCCTTGCTGATCTTGCATTGCATCGACGCGACCCCAGCCACTTGCACCCACTAAATCAAACGCATCGAGTGCCATTGCTTGTAGTTTTTGGGTATCTGGTTGTGATAAATCAGCAGGACAATGATATTGTGTCGTACTTGACTGATATTTAGCTTGGTAGTCATAAAAACCATTTGGCGTGCTCATTTCAATCACAGGTTGTACTTCATCACCAAGCACCGTAATTGTAAATTCGCGCCCCGAGATCCACTGCTCTACCAATACTTGGCTGTCGAACTTAAATGCATTGCTGAGCGCATCTTCAAGCTCTTCTGCAGAGCTTGCTTGTGCCATACCAATACTTGAGCCTTCGTGCGATGGTTTTACCATCACTTTTTTAAATTCATCGATCATTGCTTTAGCATCAAAGCCTTTTTTAGCATCAACTACCGCATAAGGTGCTGTGCTTAAGCCTGCCGATTTAAACAAGTGCTTACAACGAATTTTATCCATTGCTAATGCTGAACCCAGAACATTACTGCCGGTGTAAGGCAAGTTCATAAACTCTAAAGCACCTTGTACTGTGCCATCTTCACCACCTCGGCCATGCAGCGCAATAAAAACGCGATCAACGTTTAAGTCTTTTAATTCCCACAATGAACGATTTTGAGGGTCAAACGCAATCGCATCAATGCCACAGGCAAGAAGTGCATTAAGGACTGCTTGACCAGATTTTAATGACACGTCGCGCTCTGCTGAGTTTCCACCTAGCAGCACCGCTACTTTACCAAACTGGGAACTTACCTGTGTCATACTTCACCTTGCTTTAATTTTTCTATCGACATATTTGTTGCTGCTAAGTTTTTAACTAACTGACCTATGTTACCTGCACCTTGTGTAAGTACTAAATCATTATTTTGCAGGCAGTTAGCAAGTACACCTGCAAGCTCTGAGCTTGAAGCTACATGCAATGGCTCTTTGCCACGCTGGCGTAAACTGCGGCATAAACTCTTACTATCAGCGCCCACTATCGGCTCTTCGCCTGCACTGTAAACATCAAGCAATAGCAACTGATCAACCTCGGCGAGTACTTTCACAAAATCTTCGTATAAATCGCGAGTACGAGTATAGCGATGCGGCTGATAAACCATCACTAAACGCTTATCAGGCCAGCCTTCTCTCGCTGCGGTGATGGTAGCTGCCACTTCTGATGGGTGATGACCATAGTCATCTACTAACATCACATTACCGCATTCGTTTTCAAATTCACCATAATGCTGAAAACGACGGCCAATGCCTTCAAAGGTATCTAATGCCGCTAAAATTGCATGATTAGCTATGTTTTGATCTTTTGCCACCGCAATCGCTGCGGTTGCATTTAAGGCATTGTGTTTACCTGGCATATTTAACTTGGCGGTTAAACTCTCGCCTTGTTTATTAGTAACAGTAAATTGGCATGTATTGGCTGTTTGGCTAAATTCACTCATTCGATAGTCAGCATCTTGCGATTCACCATAAGTGATCACCGGACGACCAAAGCGAGGTATTAATTCTGCGGCAACGTCTGAATCTATACACACTACAGCTAGCCCGTAAAACGGCAGGTTATGAATGAATTCAACATAAGTATCTTTCATTTTTTCTAAGCTGCCGCCGTAAGTTTCCATGTGATCTTCTTCAATATTAGTGATCACCGATACCATAGGTTGTAAATGCAAAAATGAAGCATCGCTTTCATCCGCTTCAGCGATTAAAAAGTCGCTTTTGCCTACTTTAGCATTGCTGCCAGCACTATTTAATAAACCGCCAATAATAAAGGTTGGATCGAGCCCTGCTTGTGCATAAATACTGGCAATTAAACTGGTTGTTGTGGTTTTGCCATGGGTACCGGCAATAGCAATACCATGACGAAAACGCATCAGCTCAGCTAACATTTCTGCACGGCGAACCACCGGAATACGTGCAGCTTGCGCGGCTTGAATTTCAGGGTTTGTTTTATCAATTGCACTTGAAACCACCACCACATTAGCGTCTTTTACATTATTTTCATGATGGCCAATAAATACTTCAGCGCCCGCTTGAATTAAACGCTCGGTCATGGCGCTATGCGCTATATCCGAGCCGGTAATACGGTAACCTTCAAAAGCCAATACTTCTGCAATACCGCCCATACCTGCACCACCTATTCCTACAAAATGAATAGTTTCAATGCGGCGCATCGCAGGGCGTGTATATTTTTCTTTTGCTAATGTCTGTTTCACTTATATTCTCTTATTTGTTACTTGCTCACAGTGCATAGCGACGCTGGCTGTGGCATCTAAAATAGCCTGCTGCTTTGCTTTAGCAGCCATTTTAGTTATTAATAAAGGTTCGGCTAAATAGGGATTTAAAAGTTCAACAATGCTGCGCTGATTAAATTGCCCCTGTGGCATTAATAATGCCCCTTCTGCCATTACTAAATACTGTGCATTTGCTGTTTGGTGATCATCAACCGCATGTGGAAACGGTACAAATACCGCCATTTTACCTGCTGCAGCAATTTCACTAACCGTTAGCGCTCCGGCGCGACAAATCACAATATCGGCCCAGCTATAAGCGGTATCCATATCATCAATAAATTCAGCAACAGTTACTTGTTCATCGCCCATTTGTTGCTGCTGGTAACTTTCGCTCACACTAGCAAAATGGCCTTTACCAGTTTGGTGCCAAACATTAATGGCACAGGTATCATTTAAGCGCTTAAATGCTTCAGGCAGTGTTTGGTTAAGTACTTGCGCACCTAGTGAGCCACCCACTACAAGCATATTGATTGGACTTGATATTTCCCGCTTAGGTATATCAACTACACTCTGACGCACAGGGTTACCCACCAGCTCAGCTTTACCACTGGCAAAAGCACTTGGAAATGCAGCTAATACGCGATTCGCAAATTTCGCTAGCCATTTATTGCTCATACCAGCTACGGCGTTTTGCTCATGAATTACCAAAGGGATACCGAGACTTTTTGCCGCAATACCCGTAGGGCCTGTCACGTAGCCGCCCATAGCTAAAACCACGTCAGGGCGTTGTTGTTTTAATACCTTACGCGCCTGCAATATTGCATTAATAACCATGAATGGCGCTTTAATGAGGCGTTTTAAACCATTACCTCGCACGCCTTTTACATCAATAAAATCAATTTCTATGTTGTGCTTGGGCACGACACTGGCTTCCATTCTATCAGGAGTGCCTATCCAGCTAACTTGCCAACCTTGCTGTTTGAGATAATCAGCAACCGCAATCCCCGGGAAAATATGTCCACCTGTGCCCCCTGCTACAACGACTATTTTTTTACTCATCGTTTAGCTCCCCCCGACGTGGCCTGTTTAGTTGCCATCTTCGTTTCAAAATCTACCCGTAATAAAATACCAGTGGCTATGGTCATCATTAATAAACTTGAGCCACCATAGGAAATAAACGGTAGGGTTAGTCCTTTGGTTGGTAATATACCGGCACTGGCGCCTACATTAACCATAGTTTGAAATGCAAACCAAATACCGATAGCTAAAGCTAAATAGCCTTCATATTCTTTACCGTTTTTAAGCGCATTTTGGCCAATTAGTAGCGCTCTAAATACTAATGTCCCTAATACCATTAAAATACTCAATACGCCCATAAAACCGAGTTCTTCAGCAATCACGGCAAAAATAAAATCGGTGTGTGCTTCCGGTAAATATTGTAATTTTTGTACGCTATTACCTAAGCCTTGGCCAAACCAATCACCTTGGCTATAAGCCATCAGTGATTGCACTAATTGATAACCTTTACCAAAAGGGTCGTCCCAAGGCTCTAAAAAACCCACCACACGCGCCATACGATAGGGCTCAAACACAATCAACCCAACCACCAGCGCAATACCGGTTAAAATAAGTGCAAAAAATTGCCAAAGCTTGGCACCGGCTAAAAACAATAAACCAACCGTAGTAACAAACATCACCACCACGGTTCCTAAATCGGGCTGCATTAAAATAAGTGCCGCATAAACGGCAAATACCGCTATGGGTTTAGCAAAGCCTTTTATGTTTTCTTGTACTTCACTGCGCTTACGCACTAAATAGCCAGCGATATAACTAAAAAAGAATAACTTAGCGAGCTCGGAAGCCTGAATATTAAATGGCCCTATAGGTATCCAGCGGGTCGAACCATTAACTTCACGACCGACAATAAGCACTACCAATAACAACACTAAGCCGATTAGTAATAAGTAGGGGTTAGCTTTTTTCCACCACGACATAGGTACTTGAGTACTAATGCAAAATAAACAAAACGAGAGCCCTAAAAAAATACCGTGGCGGATAGTAAAATGATAAATATTGCCAAACAGCCTATCGGCCGTCGGCATTGAAGCACTAGTTACCATCACAAAGCCCACCCCTATTAGCATTAACATGCAATAAAGGAGCGGCACATCATAAAGCTGCGCCGAAGGTTTAGGAGTAAATGCCTCTTTAATATCCGCAAAAGCTATCATGGCAGCTCCTGCAATACACAATGCACAAAATCATCGCCGCGCTGCATATAGTTGTTGTACATATCTATACTGGCGCAGGCTGGGGCTAATAAAACCGTATCGCCTGACGTACTTAATTGTTTAGCAAGCGCCACAGCTTCAGACATGTTAGTGGTTAAATGACCTTTAGCAGTTAGTGCCACTAACTCTTTTGCATCTTTACCAAAGCAAATGAGGGCTTTAACGTGTTGCTCAACATAAGGTTTAAGTGCCTCTAAATCCGCGCCTTTGGCATCACCACCAGCAATAACCACTAAGTTTTGTTGTTCACCCGCTAAACTATCAATAGCGGCAATTGTTGCGCCTACATTGGTGGCTTTAGAATCATTAAAATACTTAACGCTATTAAACTCACCCACAAACTGACAACGATGTGCCAAGCCATTAAATTGAGCTAACGCAGTTTTATAATGCGCTTTAGTTATTTCAAACGGGCTGAGTAACGCCATTACTGCCAGTGTATTTAAATAATTATGCTTACCCACAACGGCTAAGGTACTTACTGGCAAATAAGCTTCGCCCTTTACCATAAAGTGCGCTTCGTTATTATGCTGTGCTAAGTGGTAATCACCTTGTGTTTCTCCAAAACTAACTTGTGGTGCTAACGTGCGACTCACTGGGTGGGTTTGTCTATCATCAGCATTAATAACTAAAAGTTCAGCGCCTTCATATATACTCAATTTTGAATCTATATAAGCTTGATAACTATCATAGCGATCGAGATGATCTTCTGAAATATTAAGCACGGTTGCACTGCTAGCCTTTAAGCTGTCAGTGGTATCAAGCTGAAAACTAGACAGCTCCAGTACAAACACATCAAAGTCACCGTCAAGTAAATCCAGTACAGCTGTGCCAATATTGCCGCCCAGTGCTACTTTATACCCTGCGGTTTTTAATACTTCATAAGCAAGGGTTACTACCGTTGATTTACCATTTGAGCCTGTTACCGCAACAACTGGTTTAGTGTTAATGCGGGCAAATAGCTCAACATCACCAATTATTTCTACACCTGCATTCATTGCCTGTGCAACCGCAGGGGTTTTTAAACTTAGCCCAGGACTAATAATGATCATATCGCAAGCACTGAGTGCCGCATTATTTAAATCACCAAAGTGAGTATTTAAATTAGCGGCATGTTGCTTGAGCCAATCAACACCGGGAGGATTTTCTCGGCTATCGACTACATTGGGCTGTATTCCTTGAGATAATAAAAAGCGCACAATGCCCAGACCGGTTACACCGAGCCCGAGCACTGTTATTTGTTTATTTTTTATCTCGTTTAAATACTGCATTTATCGGATCTTTAATGTCGCAAGGCCAGCGAGCACCAGCACAATAGAAATTATCCAAAAGCGCACAATAACGCGTGGCTCTGGCCATCCTTTAAGTTCGTAGTGATGGTGAATCGGCGCCATTTTAAAAATACGTTGGCCGCGCAATTTATAAGAGCCAACTTGTAAAATTACCGATAGCGCTTCCATTACAAACACGCCCCCCATAATAATAAGTAATAGCTCTTGGCGAACCAGCACAGCAATAATACCTAATGCACCACCTAGAGCTAACGAGCCTACATCGCCCATAAACACTTGTGCTGGGTAGGTGTTAAACCATAAAAAGCCTAACCCTGCACCCACAATAGCGGTACACACCACTACCAATTCACTGGCAAGTGGCAAATGCGGAATATGTAAATAAGCCGAAAAGTTAATATTACCGGTTAAATAAGCAATAATAGCCAGTGCTGCAGCCACCAAAATTGTTGGCACAATAGCCAAACCATCTAGTCCGTCGGTTAAGTTTACCGCGTTTGAGGTGCCCACTAATGCAAAATACGTGATTACGATATAAAACAGTCCTAGCTGCGGCAGTACATCTTTAAAAAATGGCACAACAAGAGATGTCTCTGTCGCTTGGGTACTGGTCATATAAAGTGCAGTTGCTACAACCAATGCAATTACTGATTGCCAAAAATACTTCCACTTAGCAATCAGTCCTTTAGGATCTTTGCGGATCACTTTGCGGTAATCGTCAATAAAGCCAACAATCCCTAATGAACCAATCACAAACAATGTGGCCCATACGTATTTATTAGACAAATCAGCCCACAATAGAGTGCTGGTGAATATTGCCGCTAAAATAAGTAAGCCACCCATGGTCGGCGTACCCGATTTAGATAAATGCGATTGCGGACCATCATCACGTACTGTTTGTCCAATTTGCATGCGCTGTAAACCACGAATTAACTTTGGCCCCAAATAAAGCGACATAATTAATGCGGTCAAAATACCTAAAATGGCACGAAGAGTTAAATACGAAAAAACATTAAAGCCACTATAATATTGAGTTAAATACTCAGCCAGCCAAACTAACATTATGATACTCCATTGATGGCTTGTTGCTGGCCATTAACTAAATCGGTTACTAAAAGCTCCATGCGAGAACTGCGTGATCCTTTCACGACAAGGGTAATTTTTTTATCTACTTTGCTAATACTGTTTTGAATTTGCTGCAGCATTTGCTCACGATTTGAAAAGTGACGATTAGGCAGCTCAAATACATCACTTGCTGACTTACTTAATACACCGAGTGTAAATAGCTCATCAATGCCTTGCGCTAATGCATATTCGCCCACTTCTTGATGATACTTACGAGCATCTTCACCAAGCTCCCCCATATCACCGAGAGCCAAAATACGATGACCTTGAATATCGCTAAGTAAATCAATCGCCGCTTTTACCGATTTAACGTTGGCATTATAAGTATCATCTATAATGGTGAGTGACTCACTGGCTTCAATCAGGTTAACCCGCCCTTTAACTTCACCCATGGTCGCTAGGGCGCTGGCAATTTCTTCAAGCGACACGTCAAACTCACTGGTTAATGCCGCAGCAATAAGCGCGTTGCTAATATTATGCTTGCCTGGCAATGCTAACGTTACCGGTACTCTGTGTTGTTTGGTACATAACATAAAGCTTACGCGAGCTTGTGCATCTAGGCTGATGTCCTCAGCCCAAATATCCAGCTTTTCACTGCTAGAAAAGCATTTAATATTGCGCGTTGCTAACTTATCAAGCCAATACTGACTAAACTCGCTATCGCAATTAACAATGGCAATGCCATCGTCTTTTAAACCATCGTAAATTTCGCCTTTGGCTTGTGCCACCCCTTGCAGGCTACCAAAACCTTCTAAATGCGCCGCGGCAACATTACATACCACGGCAACATCTGGTTTAGTCATGGCGGTAGTGTAGGCAATTTCACCAATGTGGTTAGCACCGAGTTCAATAACCGCATAACGATGCTGTGGCTCTAATCTCAATAAGGTAAGAGGCACGCCAATATCATTATTAAAGTTGCCTTTAGTCGCTAAAACATCACCTTTACTTGATAAGATAGCAGCACACATTTCTTTTACTGTGGTTTTACCTACACTGCCAGTAATAGCGATAGTTTTAGGTGCAACTTGCGCCATAACCGCTGTTCCAATCGTGCCTAATGCAATACGGGTATCGGCAACTACAAATTGAGCAATGTCGGTATCAACAGCGTGATCAACAATGACTCCAATAGCACCTTTTTGTTTTGCTTGCTCAATAAACTTATGACCATCAAAGTTAGGGCCTTTAAGTGCCAAAAACACTTCACCATCACATAAAGTACGGGTATCGGTGTTTATATTTATTACTTGACGATTATCACCTTGATAATCAGTTGCTAGCACATTAGCTAGCCAATCAAAATCCATTGGGATCATGCTTGAGACCCTCTTACTGCTTGTTTTAATTGTTGTTGTACAAATTGGCGGTCGCAAAAATCAATGCGTTTGTTACCTATAATTTGATAGTCTTCATGCCCTTTACCGGCAATTAAAATAACCTCACCGGCTTTTGCGTTATCTATAGCAAATTGTATTGCAGCACCACGGTCGGCCTCTAAATGGGCGTTTTGTGGGTGTGTTAATCCTGCAGCTACATCATTAATAATTTCATTGGGATCTTCTGAGCGCGGGTTATCACTGGTAATGATCACTTTATCTGCAAACTGCTCAGCGGCTTGTGCCATTAGTACACGTTTACCTTTATCTCTGTCGCCGCCGCAACCAAATACACAACTCACTCCACCTGGTACATGTTGTTGCAGCGCTTGTAACGCTAGTGCGAGTGCATCAGGCGTATGTGCATAATCAACCACGCAAGTAGGCATATTTGGCGCTGTAAATGCTTGCATTCTGCCTGCTACAGGTTGCAAATACTCACACCCTGCCACTAATTGCGTTAATGGGTAACCTAGCGCTAATAATGTGGCTAAAGCAGCGGTTAAATTGTATAGATTAAATTCACCATATAACGGTGATTTTATGGCAATATCACCCCAACTTGTAGTTAATTGCGCCGAAATACCGGTTGCCGAATAGCTAACATCAGAAAAATACACAAACTGAGCGTTTTTAGGGGCTAAGTTTTTACGGCCATAACAAATTAGTTTATTAAAGCTATATTTTTCAATCCATTGCTCTGCTTGTCCGTCATCTTGGTTAAGAATGACATTGGCAGCATCAAAATCACGAAACAGCATCAATTTGGCATCACCGTAACTATCCATGTCACCATGATAATCTAGATGATCACGAGATAGGTTAGTAAATACCGCCGCTTTGAAATGGCACTGATCAACACGGTGCTGCACTAGACCATGCGATGATACTTCCATCGCTACTAAGCGGTGTTGCTGCTCTTTTAAGTCACTTAAAATATGCTGTAAATCCACACTTGAGGGCGTGGTATTTTGCAGCGGTGTTAAATTATCTGGATGGCCATAACCGAGCGTGCCTATGATTGCGGCTTGGGTATGACAAAACTGTGCTAAATGAGCAATCATTGCGGTAGTAGTCGACTTACCATTAGTACCTGTTACGCCAACTAAATCTAGTTCTAGGCTAGGTTGTTGGTAAAATTTACTCGCTAATACAGGTAACTTTTTATTTAGCTCTGAGACTAAATAAAGCGGCTCAAAATCACTTTCAAACTCACACAGTCTGTCGGCAATAATTGCACTGGCACCATTTTCAATTGCTTTATCAATAAACTGCCCGCCATCAAGCTGATGACCTTTTATTGCCACAAACACATCACCTGGTTTTACATCGCGGCTGTCTAAACGCAACTCGTTTACCATTAAACGCGCTGCGTCTATTTCTAAATGTTTTAAAATTGAATGTAAATCACGCACCATCATCTTTGCCCTTCACGTATGCCACAGAGTCTTTGTCTGGGGCAACGTTTAAAATTCTTAATGAATTAGAGATTATTTCTGCAAACGCCGGACCTGCCGTTGCGCCGCCATAATAAACATCTCCACCGGGCTCGTTGATCAATACCACAACAGCTAATCGCGGATTACTTGCTGGGGCAATACCCGCAAAGTAACCCACATATTCGTCACCATAACCACCCGCTGCGGCCTTTTTAGAAGTACCTGTTTTGCCCGCTGCACGGTAGCCATCAACTTTAATACGGCGTGCGGTACCACCTTCTTCAAATACGCTTTCCATCATATGAACCACAGCTTCAACATCTTGTTGTTGAAAAACGCGTTCACCTTCAGGAATAGAATCTTGCTTAAGCACGGTGAGTGGGCGGTTAACCCCACCCGCGCCTAACATGGCGTAAAAACGAGCCATTTGCGCGGTACTCACGGCAATATTGTAACCAAACGAAAGTGCGGCAATTTCGTGATCTGACCAACGACGGTTTGGGTAAAATAAACCACTACTTTCCCCGACCATGCCGGTACCACTATCACTGCCAAAACCCACCTTTTGGTAAAGACCAACAAAATAGTCTTTGGGTACGGTTTGGCTTATTTTTGTTACGCCCATATTACTGGAGTATTTTAAAATTTCGCGCAGCGTCATTTCACCATGATTACGGGTATCTTGTACTAAGCTGCCCCCTAAACGCATCCAGCCTGGGTAGGTATCAACTTTGTCATCCGGTTGGATTGTGCCGTAGTCTAATCCAGCTAAAATGGCTAGAGGCTTAACAGTTGAGCCGGGTTCAAACAAATCGGTAATTGCACGGTTACGACGCTTATGAGGAGCCGCACCGCTTAAATTATTAGGATTAAATGAAGGACTATTTACCATAGCCAAAACTTCACCAGTTTTAACATCAACCACCATGGCTGAGCCTGAAGTGGCCTTGTAAGTTAATACCGCTGATTTAACCGCTTTGTAGGCAATCGCCTGAATACGCTGATCAATACTTAGTTGAATACTCTCAGGCTCTACTCGCTCGCGCTCATCAAGCACTTCAACTTCACGTCCTTGGGCATCTTTTCGAATCGTACGTCGGCCTTCTTCACCTGTGAGTGCATTTTCGTAAAGCTTTTCTATGCCTTCAATGCCTTTGCCATCGATATTAGTAAAACCAATGATATGCGCACTGACCTCACCGGCAGGGTAATAGCGTTTTGATTCATCTAAAAGGTGAATACCCGGCAGGCGTAAATCGCCAATGTAATTAGCAACAGCTGGAGTAACTTGGCGTTTTAAGTAAACAAAGCGACGAGTAGGATCATCAAGTAGTCGGGTATTAATTTTGCTCGGATCAATACGCAGTACATCGGCAAGTTCACGCCAGCGCAAATCGTTTTTATAATACAGGGCGGTGCGCTTGTTTAACTCAGCGACATTTTCACGCAGAGTTTGCTGATCTTCACCATTTTTGCGGGCTTGTCTGAGTACTTTGCTCACCAGTGATTTATGCAAAGCTTTAGGATCGGCATACACACTGACTACAGGTACACTAACTGCTAACTCTTTACCGTTACGATCGAAGATCATGCCGCGTTGCACATGCAATTTTTCAACACGTACCGTACGCTTGTCACTTTCGGAGCGGGCCTTATCGGGTTCAATTACTTGCAAATACGCAGCACGCGATACCAAAGTCACAAACACTAAAAAAATCACCACGCACACCAAAATAAAGCGCCATGCGATTAGGTTGTTGACTGGTTTTTTGCCTCGCGTTCTCATTGTAATATGATTACCTGCTCATCTTGGCTGGTTGGCCGCTTCATTTCTAATTGTGACGTTGCCACTTCTTCAATGCGTGCATGTTGTGAATAAAATTCTTCTTCCACTAAAAAATAACGCCACTCTAAATCCAGTTCATCACGCTCTTGCAGTAACGAATCTTGCTCAATTAATTGCGCACGAGATAAGTGGGTTACCTGTACTACGCTCAAACTTGATGCGAATATCACAACCAACAAGGCCAAGGTGATCTTGTTTGCACCTAGGCCTTTAATTATTTCAATAAATAGATTGGGTTGGCGATAACTCGCTTTTTTACTCATCCCAACCTCTGTGCAATCCTTAGTACTGAGCTGCGAGAGCGTGGATTGCGCGCCACTTCATCAGCACTTGGTTTAATAGCTTTACCCACTGCTTTTAACGTCAGATTTTTATTTATTTGTGCGTCGGTTAAAGGCAGACCTCTGGGTATCGCTTCTCCCTTACTCTGTTTTTTAATAAATTGTTTTACAATGCGATCTTCTAAAGAGTGGAAGGAAATAACAACTAAGCGACCACCTGGCTTAAGAACTTTAATCGCCGCCTGTAGTGCGGTTTGAATTTCCTCTAACTCGCTATTGATATAAATACGAATTGCCTGAAACGTGCGCGTTGCAGGATGTTTAAACTTGTCTTTAACAGGTACAGCTTCATCAACTAAATCTGCGAGCTGTTTAGTGGTAGTAATTGGCGTATGTTCACGCACTTCCAATATCTTGTGTGCAATCCGCTTACCAAATTTTTCTTCACCTAGCTTTTTGATCACATGGGTAATGTCATCTAGTTCTGCCTCAGCTAACCACTGCGCAGCGCTACGGCCTGTGCTTGGATCCATTCGCATATCAAGCGGGCCGTCTTTCATAAAACTAAAGCCACGAGCGGCGTCATCTAACTGCGGTGACGACACACCAATATCAAGTAAAATGCCATCAACTTTACCAATAAGATCGTTTTGCTCAGCAACTTCGTATAGTTTTGAGAATCGTGAATGAGCAATTGAAAAACGTGAATCGTCGGCAAACTTTTCTGCTGACTTTATCGCTTGTGGATCTTGATCAATAGCCTGCAAGCGACCAGCGTCGCCCAAGCGCGCTAATATTTGCCCTGAGTGTCCGCCACGTCCAAAGGTGCCATCCATGTAAATGCCGTCTGGCTTAATTGCAAGTGCATCTATGGTTTCGTCCATTAATACGGATACGTGTTCAAATTGCGCTGTCATTAGCTATTTTTTGCCTTTTTGTTTTGCTGCTAGAGGGTAAAGTTATCTAAATCGTCATTGGGTTCAAATTCGCCAAGCCTTTCAAGCTCAGTGTCTTGTCGCATTTGTTCGTGCCAACGCGCCTCATCCCAAATCTCAAATTTATTCATTAAGCCCACCAGCATAATTTTTTTGCCAAGTTCTGCATGTGAGCGCAAAGAAGGCGCCAGCAAAATTCGACCGTTTTTATCAAGCTGATACTCTGTCGCATTACCTAACAACATACGTTGCATCCGTCGCGCTCTGGGATTCATATTAGATATTTTTGCTAAACGGCTTTCAATTTCTAACCATTCAGCAAGCGGGTACAACCAAAGACAAGGCTCATTGAGTGCAACTGTGCAAATAACCGTTCCCTGATCTTCAGACAATAGCGTGTCTCGGTACTTTGTTGGTACCGCAAAACGTCCTTTATCATCCAAACTCAGTGAACTTGCGCCACGAAACATAAAAAGCCTATTGTAAAATTATTTTAATCAACTTTTTGATTAACCCGATCCAGTTTGATCCACTAAACACCACTTTTTACCACAGTGCTCCAGTTTAGGGCTTGACAAGCCTTTTTGTCAAGTAAGTCACCCAGCTTTAGCGCCCCGCGAAGCCTGAAAAAATAAGGCTCAGATTAAAGCGGTTGAATTGTTTAGTAAAAAACCTGATCAGCCGATAAAAGTTTTTTTCATCGGTTTTTTTATTACTTGGCAGCGTTTGTTTGCTCAATGAATAAACAGTGAATAATTACAATTTTTTTGTTTGTAAAAATTACAAACCATAGTCGCAATAGTTACAGCAATAAACATGTAAAAGTCAGCGTTAAAATTAAAATATAAATATAAAACAACAATTTAAAAACTGGTTTAATCATTGCACTTTAATAATTACTTTTAAAAAACTATTAAGGATTGATTATGGCTACGGCAACTAAGAGCAAAGCACCTATTGATACAAAACAAGAGATTGAAGCCCCGTTAACAGATAAGGCAACATCAGCTGCGCATGACGCAGTAGATGCATTATCGAGTAAAGCGGCGGTAGCTGAAAATGGTGTTCGTAAAGGAGCAAGCAGCTCAGCAGAAACACTTAATGAGAAACAATTAGCAGCTCGCGAGAAATTAGAAGAATGTACTTCTAAGACTCGTCAACTCGCATCTGAAAATCCACTAGCAACGGCTGGTCTGGCATTTGCAGCTGGTATGTTAGTTACTGCGCTATTTCGTCGTAAGTAATACCAATGCAAAACCCAGATTTAACATCAAGCGAATCACAAGCGACGGATTCGCAATCATCAGCAACAAATACGGATGACTGGCAAGATCATGTTGCTAAGCTTGCTGACTATGCAGCGCAGCTCAAGGATGATTATCATCAACAAGGAAAGTTGACACATCAGCTGGCAATAGCAGAGTGGAAGCTATCGCTAAGATCCTTAGCACTGATCACTATTTTACTAGGATGTTTTGCCAGTGGCTTGGTGTTATTGTGGGTGGGACTTTTAGGTATTGTAGGCTTTGCTACTTTTGATTTATTTAGCTCGATTTGGCTGAGCATTACTGTAGTGATCAGCCTACAAATTTTATGCTTAATTTGGCTGTGGCGAAACGCAGTTTATCTAAGCAAAAAAATTGGTTTTACTAAGACGCTAAATAGTCTAAAGCAGCTGCTTAAGTTATAAGGCATACACAATTATGTTAATCAATTATTTGATCAATTCACCGAACGCTCGAGTGCAACAGCTCCACAAAGAAGTGGCGATACAATCTGAGCTAAAGCGTCAGCACCTTACGGCAATAAAATATCGAGCCAAACGTTTTGCCGCAACAAAAGTGGGGCTCGTTAGTGCTTTTAGCGCAGGCGTGGTTGTGGAGTCGGCAAAAGGAGACACCAACATAGTAAAAAAATACAGTTGGTTGTTAAAACTACTCGCTTAAAAGCCACTCCTGTATTAATACATCACGACAGTGAACCAAAAAACGTTTTTACAATCGCTGACCGCTTGGCGAATTTCAGCGTCAGTGATCATCACAAACGGGCCTATTTGTGCAATTGGCTGATTAAACGGTTCACCTAATAATATGAGCACTCCCGATGTTTATTGAGTCCTATGTTAACTTTACAACTTAGCTCAAAGATTTCACTTTGCACTTATATGCAATGCTTCAACCACCGCTCTAGGCTAACTCCTTGTTGATTAGTCAAACTCGGTACTGGTTGCTCTGTGATATTCTGGTATTGCGGCTCACGCGTTTTGTTATTGCTTGGCATATTGAGCCAAATCTGAAAGTCACGTAAGCCTTGTTCAGCATCAGCAAGTAGCGTTTCACTGTGCATAACACCGCTACCGGTATTTATCCATTACACGTCTCCCGAGCAAGTCACTTCTTTGTTTCCCATTTAATCTTCATGCTCAAATAACACTTTTAAAATATGAATAAAAGTTTCGATACCGCAATGAAGTTGAGGAGGAAAACCATCGCTCTACTCACTTTTATCATCGGGCTTAAGCTCACCAATTATTAAAAATGACGCTAAATATTTACCATCAAACCTAGAATAAGACGCCTGTTGACACAATACCTGTATTAGGTACTATGAGCAGCCAGAACTTTGTTTATTTTTCATTTTTTGCCTAGGGTCGATTTACTCTTTGTTGCCTACATAAATGTAGGTTAGGGCCTTGAGCGGGACGCGGAAGCTTTGCTCGGTTTTTAGTTATCCTTACATGGATGTAAGCCAGTAGAATAACGCAGGAGCAGTTATCGAGCCCATTAGGTTACAAACCTCGCGTCGCGGTTAAACAGGCCCTTATTTGTTATGTAAATATATAAGAGATTAAATTATTATTTCATCATGTTTTTAATACGTAAATTAATATATTTCAATCATATGCAACACCATCTTATTTCAAAATCTTAGATATAACCTTAGTACTTTAATGGTTATTTATAGTAGGATTATTTAGCGTCACTCTGCTTTGTACTAATTTGGATACGACTATTTTTACTTCATCACTAAAACATCAACTCTACCGCCTTCTTATGCTGATTTGCATACCTGTTGCTGCTGTCATTTTAGTAACCTTGTGGTTTAGTCGTGACGCGGCTATTGAAGAGCATGAAAAAAAAGTACGATCCATCACTGAGCATCTAATTATCAAGCAGCAGAACATGATTGATGATATAAAGCATGTGACTGAATTTTTAGCAAAAAAGCAGAAAGACATTAAGTCTTTACCCTCTACCTGTCCTTCGTATGTTCTAGATGTTAAGGCGCTCAATGGCAATATCGCGAATATTGGTATAGTAAATAAATACGGCGATTTAATTTGCACCTCTAATATTAGTGACACCAACATTAATATTAGCGACCGCCCCTATTTTAAAAACGCGCTCGCCAGTAAAGAGTTCAGTATTGGCCATTTCCAACACGATCGCAGCCTCAAAGCTCAAAGTATTAACTTTGCTTACCCTATTTTAAATGAAAGCAATGATATTGAAGGCGTTATTGTGACCGTAATTGCTTTAGACTGGTGGAGCTCGGCACTTAATACTTTAAATTTATCGACAGAAATCAGAGCTGTCATTACTGACTCTAACGGTAGTATTTTAGCTAACTACCCTTTTTCAGCCGATAGACTAGGCAACAAATTGGAAAAGTTCGATTTAGCGCATAACTTGCAAGCTGGTGTTATTTTTAAAGGAAAAGATGGTATCCGAAGAGTTTTCCATCAAACAACACTCTATCGTGATGGCAATAACAATAAGCTCTCTATTTATATTACTCAACCAATAGATGAAACACTTGAGCAAATAGATATTAACTTTGTAAAAATGGTTTTAGGATTTTTAATGACCATTTTGCTTTTAGCCGTATTGGCCAGACGATTAGTTAATAAAAGCATCTTAAACCCGATTAAAAGTTTAACGCAGGCCGTTAACCGCTTAGCAGCCGGTAATATGCCTCATGACAACGAGCAGCCCAATAGTCCTGAGCTAAATAGACTCTATCATCGTTTTAAATATATGGCCGAAACTCGCTTAACAGCTGAAGCATGCCTTAAACATAAACATGACGAGCTTAATAGCTTGCTTAATGCGCTACCCGATGCTTTTTTACGTGTAGATGCCAACGGCAATATACTTGATACCGGTGGCCTTATTAAATCGTTAAATTATAGCCATTCAACACCGCCTAAAAAGCTATCGTGTTTATTCTCTATTGCCAATTTAAAACAAATTGAAGGATACTTAACAACCCTGAGCGCTCCGGTCACTATTGAGCTTGAAGATAAACAAGACAATCAGTTTTATGAAGCGAAAATCAGCCCAATGAAAAAAGCGGATGAGTTTATAATTGTTATTAGTAACATCACGCAACGAAAGCAAAACCAAGAATCTTTGCATTTAGCGTCATTAGTTTACAACAACAGCAGTGAAGGTATGGCAATCACGGATGAAAATGGCATTATTTATGACGTGAACCCTTCGTTTTGTAAAACGACCTTGTATTCTCGAAAAGAAGTACTCAATAAAACGGTGGGTATTTTATCATCGGGTAAACATGATAAAGAGTTTTATGACTACATGTGGCAATCAATAAATAAAACTGGCCGCTGGCAAGGTGAAATAACCAATCGTCGTAAAAATGGCGAGCTGTATGTTGAATGGTTAACCATAGATACTATTTACGATAAAAATAAAGCCCCAACTAGTCGTATTGCTATTTTTACCGATCTAACCGAGAAAAAACAAGCAGACGAGCTAATTTGGCGACAAGCTCATTTTGATCATTTAACCGACTTACCTAATCGACTAGAACTTAAAGAGCGGTTGAACAAACGATTTACGAGCGTAAACAACCACGACCAAAAACTGGTTATTATGCTGTTAGATATTGATCACTTTAAAGATATTAATGATACGTTAGGCCATCATTATGGCGATAGGTTACTTAAGTTGGTATCTGAGCGAATTGTGCAAACAGCAAAAGAAGCTGACTTTGTAGCGCGTATTGGTGGCGATGAATTTGTTATTGTATTTAGTGATTTACGCGGTGGCGATAATATCAAAAAAATAGCAAAATCACTGCTACTTAGCCTTGCTTCGACTATTTTTATTGAAGAAGAAAAAGTGTATATCAGTGCCAGTATTGGTATTGCCTGCGCGCCAGATGATGGCCAAAACCCAGAGCAACTGCTTAAAGCCGCAGATCAAGCTATGTACAAGGCAAAAAATAGCGGCCGGAATGACTTTGAATTTTTCTCACATGATATGCGTGAAGATGCAAATGCAAGAATGCAGTTGCTCAAAGAGCTTCGCTCAGCCATAGAGTTAGAGCAATTTGAGTTATATTATCAGCCTATTGTGTCCCTTGATGATTTACACGTCCATAAAGCTGAGGGACTTATTCGATGGCAACACCCAGAAAAAGGCCTGATCAGCCCTGCCGATTTTATTCCTCTTGCTGAAGAAACCAGACAAATAAATGCGCTTGGTCAATTTGTATTTACTGAAGCACTGAAAACACTTAATGATATTAAAAAACACATTCAAGATGAATTTCAAATAAGTATTAACGTATCGCCGGTGCAGCTCGCAACCACAGACAGTGGTATAGACGATTGGTATGGCATGCTTGAGACAGCAAATTTACCTGCATCGAGTATTGTGGCAGAAATTACTGAAGGCTTGATGGTTAATCCTGAAGAACTGACCCAAAGCCGCCTAAAAGCCTTGGTTAAATCAGGGATGCAATTAGCACTCGATGATTTTGGTACTGGTTACTCATCGCTTGCTTACTTACAAGAAATGGATACCGACTACCTAAAAATCGATAAACGCTTTGTTGATAATATTCAAAAAGACAGCCAGGAGCTGGCCTTATGTGAAGCAATTATTATGATGGCTCATCAGCTTGGTTTAAAAGTAATTGCCGAAGGCATAGAAACAAAATTACAAATGGATTTATTACTTGAGGCTGGTTGTGATTATGGCCAAGGCTATTTGTTTTCAAAGCCGTTGCACAAAACCTCGTTTATGCAGCTGATAAAAACAGACCAAGTGATTAATTTAGACTAAAGGCAGTTAATACGCTCGCTCAATTATAGCGCGGGTACTAAACTACCCCTTATTTCAGAATGTTAATGCTATAATTTAGCGCACTGAAATAGATTTACCGAATACAAAAGCAACCATTAAATTTATTAATAAAGCCGAAGCAATACTAACAAAAGAACCTGCAATACTTCCATACTCAGCTATAAAACAGATAAGTGCGCCAATAAACACAACGAGACTTAGCCAAGTGCTTGCTGGGCGCATCAATCTTAGTAATAAGCTACTTACAACTAACAATCCACATCCAAGTATTAGATAAATAACTGTCATATAGTCACCTCTTGTGTTGTTGGCTTTATTAGTATTTGTCGCTTAGCCATGATCCGCTGACTCGCATAGATTATTAAGCCACCAATAAATAAAAAACTAATATCAACAACAGTAACTAGGGTGTTATTTGAACTAAAAGCATGGCTTGACGACAGTAACATGTTTAAAGGCAACACAGACATGCATGCACCACCAGTTATAAGCAGTGTGACTTGCAAATAACGATAATAATTAATCGGTAACACTGCAAATAAACACCAAACTAGCCACGAAAGAAAAAATAAAGGTCCGAAGTAGCCATTGTGCAATTGTACTGGGATGAAGTTATTAAGTAATACTTGCAAAGGGAATAATATGGCAGTAGCCAATACTAAGCCTCCACAGCTACCGATAATAACCCTATTCCATCGTTGATAAGCCACTTCAGAAAGAGTCGGATTACTACCCCTTGTGCGCTTGGTTAACCACATCATAATTCCAGAAAGTGGTAATAATGCAGTAGTTAAACCAAGGAGTGCCCAAACTAACTTTACAAAAACGCCCGCAAAATTACCAAAATGAAGCGGGAATAATAATTCAAGTACTTTAATAGCAGGGCCAGGAATGTCACCAAAGCTACTCATTGATTTACTAAACTTACCATCTCCGCTGTATTGCAGTAATTGTGATGCAACTGCGTCGCCGCCAATAAGACGTAAGTAAACTTGAGCATTCGCATCATTATGCGCCATAACAGTTAAATCAATAACTTTCGCTTTTGGGTAACGTGTTTGGGCATCAAGCAAAATAGTATCTATTGCTGTTGCTTGGTAATTATTAGAAACAATGGTTTCAGGCATCGCGGTAAATTTTTCCACCAACTTATCTTGATCTCCACCAAAACTCACAAAAGCGGCGGCGGGAAGTAGTATAACGGTTGCAAGACCTAAAAAAGCTCCTGTAAAGCCGATGATGGCATGAAAAACGCTTCCCCAGATACCCATCACTTTGTGTGCATCGTTCACTATCACATCAAGACCTTTTTTACGTCTAAATGTAAATAGCTCTTTTATTATTTGGCGGTGAATAAATAAGCCCGTCACAACAGACACCAATAAAGTTAAACCTAAAAAGCCAGTAAGAATAAGCCCTATTGGTCTGCCTAAATGTAAGTCAGCATGAAAATGCCCAATAAACGATGGCGCATTAGTTTTACGGTGCTCATAAAAATAATCTGCAGCACCATAATATTGGTTTACCAAACTAAAATTACGAGGGTCAAATTGGTAAGCATAAGCAGCCTCTTCGTCATAATTTTCATCGCCATCGTGAGATTCAAATAAAATCGTCAATAAATGCGTATTATGCCCAGTTGGTAAATACACGTGGATATTTTTACCAAACTCTTTTGGTACTTGTTGGTGATAATGGTTAATTAACGTCATCACCTTTTCACTTGGCACTGTATCCAATTGATGTAACTCTGGGTTGGCCCAAATTTTTAGTTCTGGGCGGCTAAGTACAGCTAACGCACCGGTAAAGCAAACAATAAAGAGCAAAATACCTGTAACAATACCAACCCAACTATGCAGTAAAAATAGCTTTTTTAGTGAAATAGATCTCATCCCTGTCCTCCTTGTAAAGCCATAAAACTAAGCCCTGCATGGCTTAACAAAATAACTAACATAACAATAAAAGGCTGCCATGCGCTTTTAGCCATGTAAGCGTATATAAATAACGCAGTCCAAATAAAAGGAAAAAGCATTATCGGTATTAATATTTGCTCTTCCATAGCGAAAGGTAAGTAGGTAGTCATGCCAGGGATCATCACCACAGCCGTAATTAACGCAAGTAAACAAGCCAGAATATGGCGTCGCTTAGTTGCTGTAAAAGTGTGTTTTTTATTCATTATTATTTGCCTTATCAATGCAGCTTAGTCCCACCATATAGAAACCAAATTACACTTCGTCCAAACCTGAAACGTTATACTGCTACCACATAATTAAGCACAGCAATAAAATTAAAAATGATAACCATTTGCATTATAATATTTATTTAATTAACTAAACAAATATAAATAGCAAATAATCCATGCACAAATGCCAAACATGGCTCAGCTAACGGCAATTGACGCTTAGTTAAATATATAAAAGATGGTAATCGGGTATAGCCAGAGATTTTAAATGAAAACAAGGCGAGCTTACGCATTAATAGCTAGGGTCTGTAGATTCAACGTAATTGTGCTGAAAATAGCTGCTTGAGATAGATTTATTATCCAGAGTTCAGATTATTTAGTATCAAGGTGGTCTGCAACATAAGCGCCTCGCTGCCCTCTTTTTTTATCTGGGCCTATTGTGCTGTCTTGCGCTGTTTGCTGCTCTAACGCAGCATTGATTGAGGCTCCCAAAATAATGATATAAGCGCTAATAAACAGCCACATAAGCATAATAACCACCCCACCTAAAGAGCCATATGTTTCGTTGTAACTGGCAAAATGAGATACATAAAATGAAAAGCCAAAAGATGCCACAATCCATAATACTGTGGCAGTGAATGAGCCTACGGTAACCCAGCGCCACTTAGCTGCTTTTCTGTGAGGCGCGTAACGATATAAAATTAACAATGCAAAGTTAAAGGTTAGTGCCAGTAATGGCCATGAGATAAGCATGATTAAAAAATCAATACTCTCTTTTATTCCTAACAGGTTAAGTGCTAACGGTAATATACCGATAATTACCAATGCTATAACCGCCACCACAATCGCGCCCACTGAAAATAGTAAACGTACAAGTTGCGCCTTAAAAAATGAACGCTTTTCGTATTCGTGATAACTAATATTACACGCGGTGATCAAAGCTTGGCTGCCCTTAGAGCTACTCCAAATAGTGAGCAGTAAAGTGCCCAGCGCGCTAAGACTTAAACTGGTTTGAGACTTTTGCGCAAGGCTTGAAACCTGAGACAAAATAATCTCTTGGGTACTTTGCGGCAATAAAGCCATAAATTGACTTAAATACGCACTAATATCGTTCGGTGAAGCAAAATAAGCATACACAGACACCAACGCCGCAATGGCAGGAAAAATAGCAAGAAGTGCATAAAAGGCCACGCCTGCTGCCACCAAGGATAAATTATCACGGCTCATTTGTTTTATAATTCGCTTTGCAATATCCCACCAGCCACGCAGAGGGATATGGTTAGGCTGCTTGGCTCTTTGGCCACGCTTAAAGTCACTCATCGTTAACTCCCCTTTGTTGCTTTAATTCACAGCAAGTTTAATACCAAACAAATACTGCTTGGTATTAAACTTGCTGCTATTGTTTTAAACAGACCCTAATTAACTCAACCCAACACGGATGGCTCCTATGCTCAGCGCTTTAATTGCAACACTCGCTAATAACGCATCTATTCCCGCAATCGACACCGTTCAGCCAAACTCGGTTTCATGGGGCTTTTTAAAAGAGCAAAGCGTGCAATTACTACACTCATTCGTGCAATTACTGCCCACTTTGTTTTTAGGGATTATTATTTTGGTGATTAGTTATTTAATCGCCACCCCATTATCACGCTTGTTAATAAAGCCCGTCACTTACATGACCAACAGTAAATTAGTACACCTAGTTGCTAGGCGTGGCATTAGTACCTTAATTATTTTACTCGGGTTTTACCTATTTTTACGTTTGGCTGGCTTGACTGAATTCGCGGTCGCTATTATGAGTGGCACTGGGTTAATAGGGCTTATTTTAGGGTTTGCCTTTCGGGATATTGCTGAAAACTTTATTGCCAGCTTGTTACTAAGCGTACAACGTCCGTTTAAAATTGATGATGTAATAGAAGTAGATGGCAGAATAGGTATAGTTAAAAAAGTAACTGCACGAGCAACCACTTTAGTTGACTACGATGGCAATCATATTCAAATACCCAATGCGACTGTGTATAAAAATACCATTAAAAACCTAACCGCTAATCCAAAGATGCGCGGTCATTTCTCAATCGGTATTGGCTACGATAATGACATTCGCGGCGCACAAAGTCTTGCTATTAGTGTTATAAAAAAACAAAACTCTGTGCTTAGCGATCCACCTCCTCAAGTATTGGTTGATAACTTAGGCTCCGCCACTATCAATTTTACTGTTTACTTTTGGGTCAACGGCGAACAATACAGCATTGTTAAAGTAGCCTCACAGCTAATGCGAGAGTTAATTAACAGTTTTACGCAACATAATATAAGTATGCCTGACGATGCTAGAGAGCGTGTATTACTCAATAGCCAAGGTGAAGATATTTACCCCACAGCAAGCGAAGCTAAAACAGAGACAACAGAAAAAACTAAAGAGAAACCACATACTCAAAAACATAAAACCACAGAGCATGAACACAGTATTGATGATGTAAGCAGTGATACGGATGATATTCGCGAGCAAGCCGATGAATCACGCGATCCGGAGCAGGGAAAAAATATTATATAGATAGGTTGAAGATTCGAGGTTCGAGGTTCGAG